>JARGOJ010001033.1 GCA_029210225.1 Planctomycetota bacterium | reverse complement strand
GATTCCCTCGTTAACGACAGTTTGGCGACCGGACGCCGAAGCACCCAGATCGCCAATGGAGACGCGACAACGAAGTAGAGGACCTGCCAGATTTTAGGCAGGCCCGAAGCCCACCATAAAAACAGCTCGACGATGCTCAGTATGATGAAGACATCAATGAAGCTCGATAAGCGCGGCCCTAAGACGGACCGTTGCCGTCGCCCGTTCTCTTCACCACTAGAATTGTCCGACGCTGGCGGAACTTCTGGGCTAGAACAATTTCGCAGCTCTCGCCGTCCTTCTCTGCGACCACATAACGGGTGCGCTTCCCATAAACAAACTGGACCTTCCAACCTTGCTTTGTAAGCTCAGCCTCGAAAAAAGTCACCAGCTTTCCCAAATCTGTCAGGGCTGTCGACTTCTCATAATACAATCGCGAAGCCTGAAAATTCGTATGATGTCGGAAACTGCGGTCCGCGTTATAAACAAATCCCTCCGGTAAAGGGATATCCGTCAACTCAACAGGATTGTCTGTGGTCTTCACGACGTGCTTGATTGGCTTTGGGCCTTTAGTATCCTGAAAAATTGGCACCTGCTGACAGGCGCTCCCTAATATGGAAACGAAGACCAAACTTGTTATCGACAACCAGCGCTTCATTGCATTTCCTCCTCGGTATCTAAAAGCTCTATCCTTGTCCTTTTAGACCTATCGGGAAGCCGAGATCCTTGTCTTGAGAGAAGAAAATCAGAAATGACTCCAGGTTCTGAAAGAAGCCCACTCTTCGCCATTGCTCGACGGGTTCGAGAAGTCCACTTTTCATCGATGGTCTGCGCCCATCGCGGCGATTCTCAAAATGCTCCGGAGAACACGATGGCCGCCTTCCGAGGCGCCATTGATTGCGACGCCGAGTTCGTAGAAATGGATATCAGAGAGACTAAGGAAGGCGAGCTTGCCGTCATTCACGACAGCAAGCTTGAGCGCACCAGCAATGGCATCGGCGAAGTCAAAAAATACACCCTCAAAGAACTTCAATCCCTCGACGCAGGCTCATGGTTCGACGCATCTTTTGCCGGAGAACCCATTCCGTCTCTCGATCAATTCCTTGAGCTCGTGAAGGGCAAAATTGTCCCAATGATCGAGATCAAAGACCGATACGGAAAAGCGCCCAGCCTCGCAGCTCTGCTCGTCAACAAACTTAAGAATCACGGCATGCTCGACCAGGTCATCGTCATCGCCACGGACAAAGCTCACACCCTGGAGTTAGCTAAGCTAGCCCCGAACTTGGTCCTCTCTATCGTGAGCTTTACGGGCTTTCAGGGACGCAGCTTGCTCAAACAAAAGCACCTCAATGGACTCGATCACTACTGGAAAACACTCAGCCCCAAGCTCATTCAAGACGCGTGGAACGCCGGCTTCTTCATCACCCCATGGACCATAAATAAACGCAGCGATATGCTCCGCTGCCTCGCCCTTGGCATCGAATGCATCATCACCGATTCTCCTCGCGCCCTTCGCGACGCCATTGAAGAATACGAAGTTCAACGAGTCTCCATGCCCTTGGAGATCGATACTAGGAACGTCTCTGAAGTCGAACTTGAAATCCTGAACGAGGAAGAGCTGGACAGCCACTCCTTAGAGGATTGGTAATCCAGCTCTCAATTTTGGACGACGCTTGAACTTAAACTAGCTCTTCTTCGAGGTTTCACTCTCGGCGTTGGCTTGCGCCTCACCGCTTTCGTCATCGACCTTCTTAGAACTCTTCGCGCTCTTCCCATCCCCATTTGTGGAAGGGCTGCCATCGGAGGACTTCTCTTCGGTCTTCTCTGCTACAGCAGCGACCTCAGGTGCCTTAGCGTCCTCGTCACTATTAGAGACCTTCTCGTCTTTGCCTGACTCGGGCTCTTTGACTTTGTCCGTCTCACTCGCGACTTCAGGCTTAGCGACTTCAGGCTTAGCGACTTCGGGCTTAACGTCTTGGGGCTTAACGTCTTCGGTTTTTTCATCGCTTGAAGGAGCCTCTGGAGCGTTTGGAGTCTCTGCATTTTCAGCAGGCTGGTCCTCGCCGCCAGTTTCGTCGGTCTTATCTTCCGCCTCTGCCGAATCCGGGGAGCCCTTCAATAAGCTCGCTGGCGAAGGAATCACTTCGGTAATGTCAGAGTCTTCCGCTTTGTCTGGTGCAGGCCCTGGAGACATACCAAAAGCCGCGTCTGGATCGGGAGTGGGGGTGTCGTCCGCTTCGTCTGCGCCCGTTCCCGGCAGGGGAGCCATTGGGTCACCCCCAGCGAAGGCCGCAAACGGATCGTCTTTGGCTCCTCCGGCGAAGGCTGCGAAGGGATCGCCTCCTGGCCCAGGTCCAGCAGCGAATTTAGCGAATGGATCTGGTCCACCCTCTGCATCAGCTGGACCAGCGGCTTGGCTACCAGCAATTTTACGGGTGTCGAGCATATCGTCGCCGAGCTTGAGGTCGCCATCGGGCGCCAAGCTTGTAAACATCGCTGCTGTGGTAACAGGAAGGGGATCGAGGAGTCCGAGGGTAAGACCGCGGGCCCAGAAGGTCTGGCGAGACCAGACTGATGCGATCTCCTCGGGGTCAGACCCGAGCCAATTTTCCTTGCGACCAACATTACGCTGATTTTGATCGGAGCTGTGCTTCTCACGAACCCGTTGGTGGGCACGAATGAGGCTGAAGAGCGTTGTTTTTCGCTCCTCTTTTTCTTTGAGGGTCTTGAGTAGTGACTGACGGCGCGTCGACTCGATCTCATTTTCTGCTTGGCACACCAGCTCAAGGGCTCTCGGATAGTTGCCGTTGTCAACTTCATCCTGAGCGGTCTTCAGACCTTTTGAGGCGGTGTCAAAATCGTCACTGGGCTGGAGCGTCTCCATTTGACAACGACGAATCGCGTTCTTAGCGTAATCGATGCACGATTGCGCATAGATATGCTGCGTCGTCAATGAATTTGGTGGGTAGAGTAGAAAGCGAGTGTGGCGCAGTAAATGTTGAAGGGAGTCAATAACGACTTCCCAACGGGCCGATTCGTCCGAGAACGATTGGCGAACCGCTTCAAAGCGAGTTTCCAGAGATTTGAAGTAAATCTCGGCGAGGTCCTTAAACTCTTTGTTCTCACAGTCGCCATCGAGTTTCTGGAGGACGTCAGAGACAGACTCTTGAAGCTGCCACGCCTTGCGAACGTGTTGCACGTCGTGCTCGGCGGCGTTGCGAGCCAAGTCGAAGAGCTGGGCGCACTCGTGATAC
>JARGOJ010000039.1 GCA_029210225.1 Planctomycetota bacterium | reverse complement strand
CTGGACAGCGAGACGAGTTGCATTATCCATGGGCAATTCGCTGGCGATCTTAGGCTCAAGAGCGTTGCTGAGGTCAACAACGACGAGAGCTTTATCGGTCAGGACGTAAGCGTAGTTACCAACGATTTCAACGAAGCGAGCGCCAGTAAGCTTGCCACCTGGGTTGAAGGTGATAGTTCGGTCAACAGTATTGTTGTTCGGGTCACCGTCGAGCAGGGTGCCGGCGAGGATCATGATGAGGCCCTCTTCGGCGTCAGCAACGTAGAGGAACGCGTATAGAAGGTGAATAGGACCTTCTTCGTTTTCTTCGTAGCGCTGGCGAGTTGGGTCGACACCAAGGGTTGTTGGTGTGGCGATCCACTTCGCGTCTTTGGTTGCAACAGAGAGAGACATACCGAGAGGAGAGAACTCCTGGGTTGTGATTCTCTGACCGAAACCTTTGTTGGCAATGTTCGCCACGTCGTAGAGGATAACTCCACCGGGACCGCAAGCGGCGTAGAGGTATTCACCACGGTGCTGGACGCACTGGACATCGCTTGAGCTAAACGGGTTGAATGAACTTCCCGAAGAGTGATCGTAAGCGATAGACAGGCGGTTTCCGCCATCCTTGTGCTTCGCAAAGCGAGCAGGATAAGCGTGAGACTGGAGCGAGCTTCCGATATTTGCTTGAGGCTCGTCGATTTCGGCGACGACCATAGCTTCGGTTCCTGCGCCACGCTCAGCGACGTAAACATAGCGACCATGATAGTTGTATGCGTTGGTTCCTTGCATAAGGACCATAGCCATGTTTGCGTTGTTGTCGTTCTTCTCAGAAAGGTGACAGTCACTGCACTCGCGAGTCTCACCTTTACCACGCACTGCGTGAGCATAGGAAGGAGCGAAGGCTTGACCACTAAATCCTTCCGTCGAGATCGTTTGCTGGGAAGCATAGATCCACTCACGGTTGGCATTCTGTGAACTCACATAAACAGCACAAGCAGAACGCATAGTCGTCACGCGCTTGCCCATGACGGTGTCGTCACGCCCAAGCATGAAGACGTCTTCACGCAGAGTTTGGAAACAGTATGAGGTCCAGTTACGGGTCATTTTCTGTTCGTTATGAAGCATTGGACGACGGAAGTTGGCACGCATTGGAAGGTGACAGCCATAGCAGCTGGTCATCCAAGAGGTGTGACATGAGTAGCAGTTTTGGTTGCTATCAGCGTGTGCGAGCTTCTCTGCTCCAACAAAGGGGTCTCCCCAAGTCTTACCGTCACGTTGGATCGTCTTCGCCACAGCACTCTTTTCATTGTAGTGCTTGTGACCAGGAGTCACGGTGTCGACGGTTTGGACGACTTCCCATTCGAGGTCTTCTTGAACGTTTGAGCGTTGAAGCAATTTCTTGCCTCTCCACTGGAAGCGCTTCTTACCGAATGGTGTGGTTTTATCCTTAAGATCAGTTCCGCCTTCTGGAGCAGCAGGACCTGAGGTCTTTAGGGTTGGACGCTTGGCAGCCGTTCCGTGACAGTCGCGACAATCGATTTCCACAGCGTTTCTCATGGCACCATAAAGCTTGCCATTACCGTGGTTATCGTTGAGGAAGTGACAGTCAATACAGTGCATCCCTTTCTCCAAGTGAATGTCCTTCATGTGGACAGCCTTGGCGAGTTTATCGGGATCGTCTGAGGAGATGATCGTGCCTTCTTTGGTAAGGAGATTTCCTTTTTTGTCCTGCTTATAGATAGCACGGAAGATCCAGCCGTGACCGTGGAAGTCAGCAAACTTCGTTGGGTTCAACATGGTCTTCATGGCGTTATTGAGGTCCGTCATATCCCATAGGAATTCTGGATCGCTCCAGAGACCGCGAATCGATCCTTCTTCAGGGTTGAAGTCGAGGCGCTTGGCGAACTCAGCAGAGGTAATTGGAATGTTGCGCTCTTCTTTTGGATACATGAGCTCGGCGTTGTATTCGTTGTCCCACCAGATATATCCGTAGTAGGCCTGAGTCACACTTGTTCCGGGGTGGAGGTGACACACAACACACTGAGAAGAAGGAATAGCGCGAGTAAAGACGTGCTCAATCGGGTGACCGCTTTCGCCTTTAGGGATCGTTGGGTCTTTCTGCTGACTCTCACCACGGTTACCAAACTTCGCGATAGGACCTGAGTGAACAGGATCGCGGTCGTTAGCGTAGAGAGTGTGACAGGCAGTACAACCGCTGGAACGATAGTCACCAGGCTTGTCGTTGGTTCCGAGGTGATTCAAAGTCGGGTCAAGAAGACGCGTCTTTTGAAGACCAAGGTAAACGGGGTCAGTTCTAAGGTTGGTTCCCAAACCACGCTGTGAGAGGCGCTTTAGAATAACCTTACCCGGCTCATCGTCATGCTCGAATCCAGTAGCAGCACCACCGGGAAGTGAGTGTTGGGTGATCAGAGCGATGCCGTCAGGGAGCTTACGTCCACCACGTTCGAAGACGCGGAGAATGTTTCCTGGTTGGGCGACTTCCCAGCGAGGGAGTGGGTTGATGTAAGGCAACCAACCCTTCTTGCGGGTCTCCTCAACGGTTGGAGGAGGAACTGTTTGAAGACGCTGTGGTTGGCCGTCACGAGAGTATGACTCGCCAAAAACCGCACGCTTAGAGGGGTGTCCACCGTTGTTGTATAGCGCAGCGGCCCAAAGGTGAGAACCTGTGGTCATCATGCTCTTACGAACTCGGGAGACTTCCTCAACGTGACAGCCTGCGGTTCCGCAAGCCAAGTCCGCGACGCGAAGGTCGCCTGGGTTGATGAAGCGAATGAACTCCCAGTTCTCAGAGTTGCCATAGGCGCCACTGATAGGAGGGTTCGCGGATCCTTTGAAGAGCTTTGCGTTCTTCGGAAGGATGTGAGCGCGATTCATCGCATCATTATATGTCGGTGAATCTTTGACCGCGCCTGCGGGAATGTTTACCGCAGAGTCTCCACCGTGACAATCGGTACAACCGATCGCGACCGCAGAGGACGTGTGCATGGTCTTTGTGTCCATGTCTAAGTGACAGGACACACAGCCAGCAGACTTGGCTTCAACTTCTGCCGAAGTCTGCTTGCTAATATCGCCCATCTCCGGTACTGCGACCGGAGCGGATGATTTGAAGGAAGGCACTTGGGTTGCGCTTCGAGTACACGCCAGGGGCATGATACCGACCAACGCTGCTAAACCCGCGCTAATGGTGCACTTCCTCAGGGTTTTCATATTTGAAGTCATCTCTGAAAAATTCCTATTGTCAGTTGAGACCGAGAGTCTTCAGTACACCAATACGAGTTCAATAAATCCTTGGTAGAGCGTGTTCTTGCTCTCATACAGATCTTGGAAACCGTTGAGTGGTTGGAAAAGAGCTGCACCAATATTAATAATAACGTTGTCTGTCAAGAGAGGGCGATATTGGATACCCAAGTTGTAGTCGACCCCTAGAGTGCGGTCCACTTCACGTTGGAAAACCAAGAGTTCAGTCGACTCTGGACGATCGAAGAGTAGGTAGTTGATGTTGAATTCAGCACGAATAGTCGGGCTGACACGAGCATCTAAACCACCACCCATAAGGATCAAACCAGGGTTGACGAAGTTCGCCTGACCTTCGTTCTTACCTGTACGCAGTGAGTTAAAGAAACTAAAGCGTTGCAGGAGAATCGTTGTGGTCTGAGGCAAGATCACCGATTGACGTTGATAAAAACTATCTTCCGCGCCGGCGAAATTTGGGTTGTCAACAATGGTGTCGAAACCTGTGGCGCGAGAGCTCTCTGGATCGGGGTCACCTTGAGCGTAGAGGAAGTTACCTTTCACGCGGAGCCAGTCAAAGTCGACAGAAGGCTCGGCCATGAAGAACTGCGCCGAGATATTCACGGGGCGTCCTGCAATGGGGTTGAAGGTGTCCTTACCGAAAGCGAAGAAGTATTCAAAGGTCAAGTTGAATCGACCAATGTGACCCTCACCAGCAAGACCGATGTAATGAACACGAACGGTGTGCTCTTCTGAAGGACCAGATCCAAAAGGACGTCCAAATCGACCAGGACGGACGTTGAAGCCGTTTTCGTCAAACTGCTGGTCACCGGCGTCACGGTTGTAGTGATAGGACAGGAGGAGGGTGAAGCCTTCACCGAGGTCTTCGTCGAGGAACTCGCGGAAGGCGTCCTGCCAGATCACGTTGGCAATGAAAACTTGCTGACGGCGATCTTTGAGTTCGTTCAATCCAGAGTTCGTGTCCTTCTCGAGGAAGTAGAAGAACGCGACGTTGTAGGCTAGGCGGTTTGAGAAGTAGTTACCAGAGAGGCGGACACCAGGCTGGTTCTCACTATACAAGAAACCACGGAAGTCACTCACAAAGCCTTGGATACCAAAGCGAAAGGAGAAGAAGTCGTAGTTCTCGGAGACGTCCATAACGTGGTACTCATAAAAGAGCTCCTGGATACCGACGTGGTAGTCAAGACGGGTTCGCTCGTCGCGAACGTCGATATTGACACCGTTGAATTCTTGGAGTTCCAAGTAGTTCAAGTTGAACGCGGGCGTGAATCGAACTTCCCAGTCGCGAGGACGGAAGGCCGTGTCACCCTTGAACAATTCAAAGGACGCGATCACCGTCTGGGCAATAAAGTTCTGAGCTGGCTCACCGAAGAACTCTTCACCGAAGTCGTCGCGACTTGCGATACCGCGAGGAGTCGGAGCGGTCCGCTGCTCAAGAATGGTATCGCTGATAATGGTCATGACGAAGAAGATGTCATCACCAATGATAGGATAGTCACCCTTTAAGATGTTTTGTTGATAGGGGTCAAGGAGACCACCTCGGGAGTAAGGATAGTCATAAGTCCATCCTGTGGCGCTCTCTTCCTTACGGAAGGCTGCGTAACGTTCCCAGCGGGGAAAGGGCAGCAACCAGCGATTAGGAACGGGAACTGTATCGCTCTTAGGATCGGGACGGAACTTACTGTAAGGACCGACGTATCCAAGAGGTTGATAGGTGTTCTCCATCCCAGACTCAACGGCAAGCTTGCCAGAGTTCGCTGGGGCGACGGTTCCGTCAGGCTTCTTTTCTTCAACCTTGACGTTGTCTCCACCTGCGGGCTTGGCCTCAGGCTTAGCCTCAGGTTTTGGCTTTTTCTTAGGCTTGGGACGAGGCTTACGACGTCGTTTTTTAGAGGCCTTGGCTTTGGGCTCTTCAGCCTTTGGCTCTTCTTTTTTAGCCGCATCGTCCGCTTTCTCGGGCACGTCTCTTTTAGGACGAGGGCGTCGAGGCCGTCTCTTTGGCTTGGCTTTGGGCTCTTCAGCCTTCGGCGCTTCTTTTTTAGCCGTATCGGCCGCTTTCGCGGCATCTGTCTTGGCTTCTTCAGCCTTTTTCGTTTCGTCTGTTTTCGGGGCTTCCTTGTCTTGGGCAAAGACAAGGTTTGCTGGCGTGGCCATTAGAAAGCCAGCAATGAGGCCCAGGGAAACGAAATTTCTAGTGTTCATAACACAACCTTACGCATCGCGATCCACTAAATCTTTATTGCGCTACAAAAGCGAATCGAATCTCTTGATTCATTTCTATAGTCCTTAGAAGTCGACAAGACAGTTACCTGTCCATTTCCTCTTGAGTCGGCCTCATCGAAGCAAAACTTTTGCTGCATTTTGTGGTTGGTAAGAAGAAAGAAGCCTTAAAAACCAAGGATTCACGTTCAACAAACATGAACATCTGACTTTTGCGGCCTTATTGTTCCCTACCCCACACAAGGATAATACTCTTATAAAAAATGCTGTGTTGCGCGCAACCCTAAAAAAGTCGCGCTTTCTGCTTAAAATCAAACTCAGCCGCGCAAATCACCGAAAACAGTGTCCCTCCCGTCTCTTTCCCCTTAACTTTGCAAAAGACCACTTTTTAGCTTTCTCTAATACCCCACAATTTTCACACTTCCTCTAAAGCAAAAATCGCCCTTCGAAATTTTGCATCCTGAAAAAGGCGACATAGCTGAGGAGAAACAAGGTCTGTAAAAAAGGATTGGGAATTTTTCGAGATTGGGTCTAGACAAATCCAAGATGCTCTCGTATTATTCCCAGCCTAATAACGACCTGCGCTAGTAGCTCAACTGGATAGAGCACCTGACTACGGATCAGGAGGTTGGGGGTTCGGATCCTCCCTGGCGTGCTTTGCTTCCCGTCCCTAATAAGGACGGGAAGTTGTTCTTTGAAGGTATCGGATTTGTCGTTGCAACATGAGTCCTTCATGGCCCTTGCTCTTGAGCAAGCTCGTGAAGCAGCTCAACATGGAGACGTTCCAGTTGGAGCCATCCTTGTTCGCGAAGGCAAAGTTGTGGCTGTCGGCCACAACAGGCGTGAGATCGATGGCGATCCCACCGCTCACGCTGAAATTGTCGCTCTCCGCGAAGCCGCCCTTGACCTCGGTCATTGGCGTTTAGAAGGATGCACCCTTTACGTCACTCTCGAACCTTGTCCCATGTGCGCTGGCGCTTTAGTCAACGCGCGCATTCCGAACCTCGTGTTCGGGGCTTTCGATCCGAAAGCGGGTGCAACCGGGAGCCTCATGAACCTCTGCCAAGATCCTCGGTTGAATCATCGACTCGAAATCTTGAACGGCGTTCTGGCTGAGGAATGTTCTTCCATTCTAAAAGACTTCTTTCGTTCTCGACGTCGTCAAAAACGCGAGGAGAAAAAGCTTCGTTGCAACGATCACAAAACAAATCACGATTCATCTCCATGATGAATTGAGATTTGGAAAACACACCGGGAGAGGTGTCTGAGTGGTTGAAGGAGCATGCTTGGAAAGCATGTGTGCGTGAAAGCGTACCGGGGGTTCGAATCCCCCCCTCTCCGTCTTTGAAGTGGGGTGTGAACGAGGGCGCCGGATGTTGAAATTCGGGTCCTTGACATGGTTGTCGGCGTGAACGGGTCAGGTCTTGATTGAAGCAGCCACGGCGTTTGTCAGCTAGTGCCCAAGGGTCGCCTGAACTGAGTTCGGCGTTCTCGTTCACACCCCACTTTGATTCTTTCCTCTTGAAAGAGTCAAAAAGACTAGAGAATCGAAAGTAAACGCCTCAGCGCGATCCCTTTCAAAACCAAATCCAAACCTTTATACAATAGTGCAGTGAATTCGGGCGATTGAGCCTAGCTCTCCCCTACATACACCTCATTATCACCAGCTCCCCCACTATAGAACTCAGTCTTCAGCTGCCGATCGGCGACCTTTCCCAAAGCCTCCTCTATATCCTTCGTCACTCGCAAACAAGACGAGCCATCACCACCAATCACCTCCACCGTGACCTGGCCATCCTCACCGATTTTGATCTCTAACTCTTCTTTGTTAGACATTCCGTCCCCTATCTATTTTTTATGACTAAGACCAACGACGAACCCGTAAGGTCACTCCCTGACCATCTTCTTGGCGCTCCTCGACCACTGTAAACCCTGCCTTCGAGACCTGCTCAAGGACCTTGTGGTAAGAATATCGCCGGCGCAAAGTCGCCATAAAACTCGATCGGGTCAACTGACTGCGACGCTCGATAAACTCCCAGTCCGCGACGACCTCATAACCCGAATCTCGACGAGCAAATCCGATATCAATACCCGTCCCCGTATCAACAACCAAGTCGGAATGAAGCTTCTGATTCCCAAAGCCTCGAACGATCACACGATCCTTCAATATCAATAATTCCATCTCCTCCATGACCTTCTCAATCGTCCGCAGACAATTTAGCTCGGTCTGTATCTTCGTAAAATGCGACATTCACGCACTCCTCTACATAAGGACTGACAAATCCCGCCAAAATTTGACGGACCTTAAAGCCCTACTTTCGACCCACCAAATTTGAAGCCTCACCATTTACTGGATAGAAGACCTCCTCATCGGCGATATATGTTACAAGCAATATCGACGCCGTTTACGGCTTATTCGCAAAGGAAGATGGTCTTATGAAGCAGGTCTCCCTTCAGAAAACAACACTCCTTGTTTTCCCAATCCTCAGCGTTTTCGCATTACTCAGCCTCATTGTAATGCCAGTCCTCGGCGATGAGGACGATGGGAAAAATAAGTCGAAGCTCTCTCAAGACCATCGCCTCTCCCAAATCCGCCTCGAAAGAAGCTCCCGCCAACACAATGCCGTCCCTCAAAGCCCAATGCTCGCCTCGGGAAAGAAGGGTGATCGCGTCGCCCTCGCAGAGAAGAGCAAAAAAGATCAAGCCGCGGCCGCCTTGGAAGCAGAGGCTCAAAGAAATCAACGACACTTAAAAAAATCTAAAAACGCCCACAGATCTCAAGGAAATGGATCTCAAAACAAAGGAAGCCGCCCAATCCAGGTTTCTCAGAGCACGGCGAAGAAACTTAGCAAGAGAAACGGGAGCGATTTGAGCGTTGCCCTCAATAGCAGCACAAACGTGTTGTCCGTTGAATCCGATGCTGAGACCAATGCAAGCGCCGAAGACGAAGACGAAGACGAGGAAAAAGATGACGATACACCCACCCTCGGGCCAACGATTGAGACTCCGGTCACCGGGAAGGTGATGAGCCGGCAAAGCCGTAAAGGTCTCGCCAACGTCTCTGTCACAATCCTAGTCTTCCATCCTCTCTCTAAAGTTTCCGCGAGCCCGGTTTGGATCGTGCCCTTCTCAGCAACAACGGACAAGAATGGCGTTTTCTCGACAACGCTCGCTATCCCTGAAACCCCCGTCCCCGGAGCGGCCCTTGGCCTCTCCTATTCTCATAGCAGCCACAGCGACCTCGCCGGAGTGCCGATTACTCAACTGTTTCCGGGTCATCAACAAAACCTCGGAATCTTTTGGATGAGCAACAATCAAAGCACGCTGCAAGGCAGTATTACCCCAGCTTTCCTCGCTGAGAACGCAAAACTTGTTGATACAGGTGGCCTGAACCCACTCGCTTGGGACAGTCGGATAAGAAATGACATTCTCTCCCTCTTCCCGATCTATCCGATTAACCAGGACGAATATTCAATCTCTTTCACCAAACAAGACTCAAGCCATAACAATCAGCGCTGGGTCACCCTCTTCTCCAAAGGCGCATGGATTGGCTCGCAAAGCGTGACATGGAAAACAGTTGACGTCGATCAAAATGGCCAGCTAAAGAAAGAGACCATTGGCTTCGCCGATTTCACCGTAGGCCCGGACAACAGCCTTCGTGGCTCCGTCAACGCTCAGAACGGCGGCGCCTTATCGGGGGCCGTCATCACCGCGCTCACTAACGGCAACGAACCAAATCAGACCGCGATCACTGGAGCGAATGGCGATTTTCGCTTTGCCAAGGCTCCCCTCTCCCTTCGGGGCTTTCAAGTGAGTCACAACGATTACCTCACACAAGAGTTCAGCTATGCGAAGAGTGGCCAAAGCCCCGTGCTTGTGCTTCAAAATCGCCGCCCAAAAATCCCTCTACTGCTGACCAATTCACTCTCTGGAGAACCGATCCAAAACGTCAAAGTCACCCTAAAATCGACGGCGACACCTGGGCAAACAGTCCAGCAGTCGGTGGTCGATCTCCAGGCTCCAACCGGTCTGTATCAACTGACGGCCGCCTTTCCAATCGGGCAGATTATCTTTGAGAGAGAAGGATACTTCGCGAAGATCCTCAATCAACCAGAAAACTACCCCAGCACCGCTATCGAAACAACAATGATCGAAGCTCGAATCATCCACCTGACAGCACGGGAAGCCGTCAACAAGAGTGATCGTTGGAGCGAGATTCATGAGTCCTCGTTGGTCACGAACTGGGCGCAAAAATGGCTTGAGTTTGAGATCGATTATGGAGACGAAGCGACAGCCTTTGACTTCGAAATCGGCGTGAGAAACAACGGCCTGATTGACCACAAATACAAGTTCGATATTCGCGTCGATATCCCTGGTGAAGCCTCTCAACGCGTCAAAATCCTCGCGAGCCAGACAGATACTCTGACAGCAAGAATTGTCCTTTCGCCAAAGGTCGGGGTTCAAAAAATTCGTATGACTTGGTTAAACGATCGCTGGATTCCCAAGCAACTTGATGCAAACATCCTTGTGGATTGGGTGAAGTTTCATCAACGACCCCTCACCGCTGCTGAGCAAGCTCAGGTTGCCGCAAACAATCCACAGTAAATGAAAATCAAGGAATCCCGTTTGCCTAGGAGACCGCTGGCTTGAACATCGATCCCAACAAGATTGAGTCAGACGTACGATATGAGGAACTAAAGCTTAGAGCGGAGTTGTATTCCACGCTGTACAACGTCTCCCTTCAAGCACCCAATCGCAAACTAAGTAACTTCTCGCGAGCCACATACAAACGTGTTCTCCGTCGAACCTACCCGTGGATTTGGACACGCGAGACAGTCCACTCCTATCCCGACCTCTATCGTGGTTTAAAAGGACTCTGGGGAGAGATCCCTAAGTTTTGCCTCTTCGTGCCTGTTCTAGAAACGGCGCCCCAAACAACTGTCATCCTCGGCTGCGCCCACGAGCCACGGGCCGACCAAATGTCCTATCTCCTGCTCACCGTTAGTAAGGCCATTCGCAGTCGAAACCAATCTTTTGAAGACATTGACACTCTCTTCAAGGTTTGGGCTGAGCATCCGTCTCCCACAATCGTCGTCCAAGAAAATCACTGTGTTCCCTACCTCAATAACGCCGCCAAATCACTCCTTCAGAATGACCACCCAAATGATCTGAGTGATGTACTTGGCTCAGATGGCTATGAGTATTTTGTCGAGAAGGGAACCACAGAAGGTCTGAGTTCATTTCAATTTCGCTTCACCTTTTCCATCCCCGGCAAAGATCCCAAAGTAATTGAAGCCAATGTCACCAGAATTGCGGCAGGGCTTAGTCTTATCCTTACTGACTTCGGCCCGCAGAAAGTGATCGAAGAGACGAAGTCTAAACTCATCAAAGAAGAGTCCGTCTCGGAAAACTTCCTCCTGCCGGGCTCCATTTCAAACGTCGAGGCGATTGTGAGCAGCTCGACGGTTATCAAACAGGCAAAGCGCGTTCTGTTCTACCTCCACGGCGAAGCCTTCCCACCAATTCCCGTCGGATTAAAAATGTCGATGACCCTCGGCCGAGATGTGCGAAATGACGTCGTCTTACCCGACAGTTTGATCTCTCGTTTTCACGCGGGCTTGAAGGTTCGTGGTGACACCGTCACACTTGAAGACCTTGGATCCTCTAACGGTGTTCTAATCAACGGAGAACGGAGGTCTCAAGCCTCAGTTTCTATTGGGGATCACATTAAGATCGGAGCTTATGAATTCACCGTCCAGGCATCGGACTTAAGGGCGCAAAATGGAGAAAATCACGGGAAAGCTCCACCCCACCCAAGCCGAGCCCGAACCAAGCAGCTGGCCCGACAAAGCCTTGAGAGAGCGTTGAATTCAAAGATCGCGTTCTCTGGGCGTTTGGAGTCGCTATCACTCTTTGTCATCGGAAGCTTAATTGAACAACAAGCAATGAGTGGCACATTGCGGATTCACGATGGCAAAGCGATTGGCGAAATCGACTTTGCGGGCGGCCAAGTCACCTTTGCCAAGGCTTCCAAGAAGACAAGCAAAGCCGCTCTAAAAGTGTTGCTTCAATTGCCCCGAGGACGATTTGAGTTCGAGGAGAGGCCTTCGGAGGGTGAAGGAGGTCATTTTGGACGCACCTTTACGACGATGGCCAAGTCATTGATTGACGACGTCACTTCGGGAGCTTGAGCTCCGCTCAAGATCCGTAGACAACACCGCCTGCTCGCTCCGCCCATATCTGGTTCATTGCCACGTAGCCTGCTCTCTTCAGGTGAATGCCATCTCCGCCGATCAAATCTTGGTTCTTCTTGTAGAAGTTATAGAAGTCGACGCGGCCGCGCTTCTTTTTGTCGTCGAAGAAGGGTCGGCAATATTTACGAATGAGCGGATCATAGATGTTTTGAACATAGGGTCCGCTGCCGTTTGTTTCTGGGGGAACTGCAGGCTTTGACCCTTTGCTTTTGTATGCGCGATAGCTGAGTCGACTGAGAACTGGAATCTTCTTCGCTTTAAGAATCAGCTGGAGGATTTGCTCTAGCTCTCGGGCTAGCACTTTGGAGCCTCCTGGGTAGGGCCGTGCGCCGCTCACGTTGTTCCCACCCATGTGAATGGCCACGTAGCGGGCGTGGCGGTGCTTCTTTAGAAATCCTGGCAGGGCTTTGATGAGGTGTCGACTAGACCAGCCGCTCACGGCTTCATTGGCGACATATGGTTCGAAGCCTTTATGTTTCTTCCGAATGATGGCGGTGAAGTCATCAGGGCGGCATCCTGCGGTTGTCAGGCTGGCTCCGAGGAAGAGCCAATAATCATTCCGACCGTTTTTATCCAGTTTATAGATGCGAACACGAACGAGCTTCGGACTTGGTTCTCCGTCAGCTCCTATCGTTAACTGAACATAGCTTTGATTGCTTTTGGGGAGGGTCAAATGGGCGATTCTGGGGAGAGGGCCTTTGCGGGATTTGGCTGAGAGTTCTTGGACAATCTTGAAATTCTTGTCTGCCTTTTTGGATCGGCTCAATGTGACGGGGATGGGTTTTGCTCGGCCGAGCAGGTCGAGGACGATGAGCATGTCGGACTTTTTGCTTTGCGGAATCTGCAATGTGAGAGAGAGGACACCTTTTTGTTGTGGGGCGACAATTTCGGCTTTTGGCGCGCCTTTGACGAGACCTGGAACGGGGGGCAGCTTCTTGACATTACTTTTGATTTGAGCCGGGCTTAGGTGCACTCGCCAGTTCTTCTGAGGAGCAATAGACTTCGCGAAGCAAGATTGGAGGGGAGTGAAAACGAGGAGAATGAGGAATATTAGGGATTTCGTGGCGTTCATGAGTGCTGTCCTTGTTTGCGGTCGTGTCGCATTGTCGTGGCTATTGTCGCAAAGACCGACAAGAATCGCGAATTGCGACAGAAGAACAATGCTGAGGGTGAGTGTTTTCGGGCTTTTGTGTTTGGCACAGGTCGTGCTTTAGGAGACCGGCAGACTCATGTATGAGTCTTCTTCCTAAGTAGATGTCTTTCTGTTTGTCGGTATGGAACTCGGAGTTACTAAGCTCCGAGTTCTTCTTATTTGGGGTTTTAAGTTCCTTTGGCGCTCGACTGGTCTTTGAGAATTCCGAATTGTTATTAAGATGAGTCTTTCGAGAGTTGAAATGAATAGCGGGGTGTCATTGTGGGTTTGCGAGTCCTTGTGTCTGGGTCCTCAGGTTTGGTCGGTTCGGCGTTTTGCAAAGCGTTGGAGAGCCAGGGCGGGGAGGCGTTACGATTGGTGAGGAGGTCTCCGAATCGTGAAGCTGGCGAGTTCTTGTGGAATCCTGCGACGAAGGAATGTGACCTCACGGGGATCGGTCGATTGGATGGCGTGATTCACCTTGCGGGTAAGAGCGTCGCGGATCACCGTTGGAATGACGCGAACAAGAAGGAGTTGAGGGACAGTCGGATTCTGGGATCGGAGATCTTGGTTGATGAGTTGTTGAAGTTGGAAGAGAAGCCAAAGGTTTTGATCTCAGCGTCGGCGGTGGGAATCTATGGCAATCGAGGAGACGAGTTGTTGGAGGAAGGGAGCTCCAAGGGTGACGATTTCTTGAGTGTTTTGTGTCAGGATTGGGAGAAGGCCACACATAAGGCGAAGGAGGGAGGAATTCGGGTCGCGAACGCTCGAATCGGTTTGGTTCTGTCGAAGTCAGGTGGGGCTTTGAAGAAGATGTTGTTGCCGTTCAAGTTTGGCTTAGGGGGTCGATTAGGGTCAGGCAAACAGTGGATGAGTTGGATCACCCTTGATGATTTGGTGAGGGTCCTCTTTTTTGCTTTGGAGACGGAGACCCTTGAGGGCCCGTTCAATGCGGTGGCGCCTAATCCTAGGACAAATCTTCAGTTTACAAAGGACCTTGGAAGGGTGCTTGGTCGCCCGACGATTTTTCCTGTGCCAGCCTTCATGTTGCGATTGATCTTTGGGGAGATTGCCGACTGGTTACTCTTGGTGAGTCAGCGCGTCGATTCAAAGGTCTTGAGGGAAAGCGGTTTTACCTTTGATTCGGTGGAGTTGGAGGATGGCTTCAGGAAGGTCTTAGCGAAGTAATCCGGGGTTGTTTCTCAGTCAAAAAAGTGAAGGCCGACCTTGGTATCCATGGTCGGCCTTCACGATATAGCGCGCTAGAGATTCGGGGTAGGGGCTCACATTGAGTGAAGTGAATCCCTAGCGACGGCTACGTTTTCCTATAAGGCAAGTCCTGTGCCAAAGCGTGCCTTCTCCGAGGCACTTTTTCGAGGATTAAGCAGCAGGGTCAGCGCCTGTCTGATTCGCACTCAAAGATGGATATTATCGTTATGTAGCTATGCCATTTATTTTGCGTGATGAATCGTCCAATGGGGACTTTGGCTGAGGCAAAGAAGTGTGGCATTTCGCCCCAACGAGGCAAAAGAGCGTCGAAATAAAAAAACAACCATGTAACTGGTTGTTTTCAATGCCGAGGGTGGGACTTGAACCCACACGGGCCGAAGCCCACTAGCCCCTCAAGCTAGCGCGTCTACCATTCCGCCACCCCGGCAGGGTTCTTGAAGGCTTGGGATTATAAATGTCAAACAGTCAGAGTCAACCCGCTATTTCAAAAAAGCTTCTTTTATTCGGAACAACCCAGTAAAACCGGGGTCCAAAGAAAAGTACTTATTTCTACCCATATAAAATGAAAAGCCGCGACGGCAAAATCTCTGTATACTTTGGCAGACTTCTGTCACTGATTCAAAGACGTGTGGAGACATGGATATGAGCGACAAGCAAGTGATCTCAAATTTGAGCCGACGAGCCGCCGGACGGCTCTATTGGCAAAGATCCATCGAGTATCTCGCCAGCAACGTCTTTGTCGCCCTCGGCGTCGCAGTGGGTCTTGTTCCAGTCGCTGTCTGCCTCGCTTATGTCTACGACGAACTCTCCGCCGCCATTCTCCTTTGCAGCCTCGCGATGACTGTGTCCCTCGCCGGACTCGGCAAGGCGCTTTTCCATATCCTTAATATGGACATCAGCATCCTCGAGGGGGCCAAAACCCTCGACGATCGCTTAGGACTCAAAGATCGCTTTTCATCAGCTCTGTATTTCGAGCAGGATCAAAAGAGCGACATGACCGCGATCACGCTCACCGATGTCCAGAACCGCGCCCGCGCCCTCGACCTTGGTGGCGCCATGCCTCTCTCTGTTCCAGGTCAGGCCTTCGGCATCGCCCTCTTTATCCTCATCCTCTTCCCCATGGGTCATCTCCTCGCCGAATATAAGACCCCCGCGACCCGCCAGTTTGACCAAGACGTCGCCAACAGAGACCGAGATAAAGACGTCCTCGACAAGGTCCAAAAAGACCTCCTCAAAGCCGCTGACGAAATCGACAAGGAAGACAAAGCCAACGAAAATGAAGCCGGCGCCAAGGCTTCAAAAATGCTCAAGAAAGCCGCCAACGAAATCGGCCCAGAACAAGGCAACGACCGCCAATCAGCGCTCCGCAAGCTCGCTGACAAGCGCAAAGAAATCAAAAAGGAACTCAACGCCACGTCCTTCGAAGAAGCGCTGAAGCTCGCCATCTCCTATCTCGTCAAATCAAAATACACCCGGCCCCTCGCCCGCAAACTCCAAAAGTCCGATTACGACGGCGCCATCGCCGCAACCCTCGGCCTTGCCGAAACACTCCCGGAAGCCAAGCTAAGCCCGAAAGCCACGGAAAAGCTCATCACCGCCGCAGGGCGCGCTTCCAAGGTCCTGATTCCAACCAAACTGAAACCTCTCGGAGATGCCCTGGCTGACCTCGCTGAAGCCGTGCGACTCAAAGATAAGAACCTCATGAAGAAGGCCCTCAAGAAGATGGCCAAGAACATGAAGCTCGCGAAAAAGGTCAATAAGAACAAGCAAAGTCGCAAAGCCCTCCTCAAAGCACTCGATGCCCTCAAAATGGCCAAATTTGACCTCAGCAAGGGTTTAGAGGGCGACCTCAAGCACGAAGACTTTAAGTCCGTCAAAGGCAAGGGCAACAAGGGCAACGGCAAAGCCAAGCCCCTCCCCATTCGTCCCGGCCCCATGAGAAAAGGAGGCGGGCAAGGACCCAAGGGCAACAACGACGGCAAACAAGAACAATACCTCGGTCCCTGCGCCCTCAGCTGCGGCTTTGAAGGTCAGTGCATGAAATGCCCCTGCCGCGGCAAAAAAGATTGCCCGAAAGAGAAAAAACCATGTCCCTGCAAGCACTGCCAATCACGGGAAGGTAAAGGCGGAGGTCAAGGCAAAGGACAGGGCCAAGGAAAAGGTCAGGGCAAAGGAAAAGGCGGCGAGAAGCCAGGCTGGGGACACGACAAAAAACACGTCAAACCCGAAGACCTCAAAGGACTCGCCCGGAAAACCCATATCAAAGGTATTCTCGGCAAGCGCGGCGAGAGCGCACTCAAAGCCGTTAAGACCGCAAACGACGGATCGAAGGCCAGCGCAGCCCTCAAAACAGTCATCGAAAAATATCGCAAAGTCGAAGAGGAAGCCCTGCACCGTGGCAAGGTTCCCCTCTCCAAAAGGGATCTCGTTCGCAAATACTTTGACGCTATCAAGCCCAAAGAAGAAAACTAAACGGTATCCTAAGCTCCAAATAAACAGTTCAAACTCACTGAACACCCGTCTTCCGGCTCGTCTCGGCCCTCTCTGGGGCGAGCCCTCATCAATACCTTCCTGGAATTCTCACTTGGGGGAAACGTGTCGGATAAAACCACTAAACAAGCCGATGACTTCCGCAAAGCCTTTATGACGATGCACGAAGAAATCGGTAAACGAATTGTGGGTAACAAAGAGATCATTCGCAAGGTCCTCACCAGCCTCTTCGCCGGTGGACATATCCTCCTCGAAGGCGTCCCCGGTATCGGTAAGACCATGCTCTGCAAGAGCCTCGCTGAAGTCGCTGACTTCGACTTCTCCCGTATCCAATTCACCCCCGACCTCATGCCCGCCGACATCGTCGGAACCCAAATGTTGCTCGAATCCGCGGACCACTCCGAACGAAGCGTCGGATTTCAAAAAGGTCCCGTCTTCTGCAACGCCCTCCTCGCCGACGAGATCAACCGCGCCACACCCAAGACTCAATCGGCCTTGCTCGAATCCATGCAAGAAAAACGCGTGACCATCGGAGGCATCTCACACCCCTTGCCTCAACCATTCATGGTCCTCGCCACCCAAAACCCCTTGGAGATGGAAGGAACATATCCCCTCCCTGAAGCGCAGCTCGACCGCTTCCTCTTCAAGATCATCGTCCAATTCCCCGACCTGGACGACCTCCAACGGATCTCCTCGCTCACCACCGGCTCCACCACCGAAGAAACAAACAAAGTCATCACCGCCGAAGAAGTCGTTAAATTCCAGCAGTTCGTTCGTCAGGTCCCCATTGCACCCCACGTTGAGCGCTACGCCGCCCGATTGATCCTCGCAACCCATCCTGAGAAAGATCTCTCCACTCCCGAAGTCAAGCAATACGTACGCTACGGAGCAAGTCCTCGCGCCGTTCAAACCTTGGTCCTCGCCGGAAAAATCAACGCTCTCCTCGACAACCGCTTTCACGTCTCCTGTGAAGACATTCGTAAAGACGCCATCTCTGCCCTCCGTCACCGCCTCATTCTCAACTTTGAAGGAGAAGCTGAAGGCATCTCTAACGACGGCATCCTTGAACGTCTGATCGCCGAAATCCGAGAGCTCCCAGCTGGCTCTCGCTAAACAGGAAGTGCTATGAGCGACGTTCAATTTGATGCAGAGTTTCTCAAGAAGCTCGAGCTCCTTCACATCCTCTCCAAGCGTCTTCTCCGTGAGAAGAACAAAGGAGAGCGACGTCATGTGACGAAGGGCACCAGCGTTGAATTTAAAGACTACCGCGAATACGTCGTCGGCGACGACACGCGGTACGTCGACTGGAATATCTATCAGCGCCTTGATCGACTTCTCCTCAAACTCTACGAAGAAGAAGTCGAACACTATATTTATCTGCTCATTGATGGCAGCACGTCGATGAACTTTGGTGACCCCACCAAGCTCATCCAAGCCAAGCAAATTGCCGCAGCCCTCAGCTATATCGCGCTCGCCAATCAAGACAGAGTCTCAATCGGCGTCTTCCGCGACGGCATGCAAGACCAAATCCCACCGGCCCACGGACGCGCTCAGATCTGGAACCTCTTCCGCTTCCTGGAACGCATCGAGGCTAAAGACACAACCTCCGTCGCCGACTCCTGCAAAGAGCTTGCGCACCGCACCAAGCGCCGTGGGATTGTCATTCTCCTCAGCGATTTCCTCGACCCGAAAGGCGTCGAAGAAGGCATTGAGAAAGGCCTAAAGCAGTTCATCTACCGCAACTACGAAGTCTATCTCGTCCACCTTGTCTCTCCCGAAGACGAAAACCCCAAGCTTCGCGGTGAACTCACCATCGTAGATAGTGAGTCGGGAGATGTCCGCGATGTCTCCGTCGACGAGCAAACCCTAGTGATCTATCGCAAAGCCTATGAGAAGTGGGTCGACGAAATTAAAGAGTTCTGCAAGTCGAAGCAGGTCACCTACCTGCGCGCCCCAACCGGAGACTCCTTCGACGACATCGTCCTTAAGTTATTCCGAGAAGGTCGCCTGCTCCGCTAACGGGCACCCGCTAAGGACGCCCTCTAAACGACGCGAGCACTGCATCCCAGGCACAGTCAGAAGCCATCGCCGCCAACTCATAGGAGTTGTGCTGCGGCTTCTTAATGGCATCGGTCGTCGCCAGATATAGAACATCCCCATCGCTCAAACCATGAAAGGGCTGAATGGCCCGAGCCATGGAGCTATGCACCTGACGAGCAAGGGAGCGCAACACCGAGGTCTCCAACGCGTGATTCACCAGAACGAAGGTCAAGGTCGTGTTCCCTCCGGATTTGCTTCGCTTCCCACTGTATTTAGGAAGCTTAAGCCGGGCACCCGTCACCGGATCTTTATGACCTCGAACAACCTTCCCCGAACGGTCGTGAAGCGCCCCGAGACTATTCACCACGGAGAAGACCGCCACCTTGGTGCTTCCCTTTTTTATGAACGCTGCGCCCTGCCCCGACCACTCCGGTAGAGCTGTGCCGACTAACCATTTGCCACAGCTCGCCCCCGCCCCTGCGCCTTTTCCACCAAGGGGAAAACGCCCTGATTTCGCGGACTTGAACGCGACTTGCGCGAGGCGCTTATCCGGGAAAATCTTCGTCTTCCGCATCCCGAAGTCGTAAATCACCGCTCCGCTGACCAAGGCAATCTCGTCCCAGGCAATGGATTTCCTCGTTTGAAACAGAGATGATGAGACGCCGGAGACAGCCTCTAAGCCATATAGAGAGCCACCTGTAAAAACTAGCGAATCTAGAAAACAGGCGTCCTCCCTCAGTTGGTCCGTGAAAATCGTACCTGGGCATCCGCCGCGGACGTCTACCAAGGTTCGAAGGCGCTGAGGAAACGAAAAGACCGTCACTCCCGTAGGACCTGCCGGATAACTCGCGCATCCCACTTTTAGCTCGGGAAAATCGTAGGCGCAAACGTGCCGCCCCAGGCTCTTATCGATCTTCAAGGATTTCGGATCGGCATAGGACGAAGAGATTGGCGCATGAGATGCAGCAGCCCCCAAGCCAAGTAATCCGGCGCTTTTCAGAAACTCTCTGCGACCCTGATCTGTCATCTTTTCTCCACGTCCTCTCTTAGCAACTGAATACTCTCAGATCCAAAAACCAGACATCCCGTCCAAGTTCAAAGACCCTATGCAACGAAGGAAAAGACATTATGAGCGTTTGGAACTACGTCTTCGACAATGAATATAAGCAACGATACGACATTGAAAATTTACGCCAAGCCTCAAACAACGCTCGGCGGCGTCAAAGCAGAACTCAGCGCGAGACCAAAGACAGGGTCTCCGAACTTGAACAAGAAGTCGGGGAGCTCGCCTTAGTCTGCCGTACGCTTCTGACTGTCTTAAGAGAATCTGGGAGCATCGACGAGAAGCGCTTCCAACAGGTTTTCAAGGACATTGACGCCGAAGATGGGGTCATCGATGGACGCGTGACACCTGAGACCGAGCGGCATAAGATCAAGGCTCCTAAATCGACCAAGAGAAGACCTGACCCATCCAATATCGAGCCTGC
>JARGOJ010001032.1 GCA_029210225.1 Planctomycetota bacterium | reverse complement strand
CAGGCAAAGACGTCGCAGACCCAGTCAATGTCGAGAAATCCTTCCCCAGTGTTCTGAGCCCGACTCAGGACAGGTCATTTTTGATGGTGAGGACATCAGCCACGCCCGAGGTCGAAAGCTCCAGAGCGCCCGGCAAAAAATGGGCGTCCTCTTCCAATCAGGAGCTTTGCTCAACTGGCTTACCATTGGGCAAAACGTCGCGCTCCCCCTTGCTGAGAACACCAGCATGTCTCGCAAAGAAATTAACAAGCGGGTGATGGAGACCTTAGAGCTGCTCCAAATTCCTCAGGCCAAAGACCTCTTCCCCAATCAAATTTCTGGAGGTATGCAAAAACGCGCTGGTCTAGCCCGCGCTGTGATCTGGAAGCCTCCCTGCATCCTCTATGACGAACCAACCTCTGGCCTCGACCCGGTGATCACCGCGCTCGTCGATGAAATGATCGTCGATATGCGCGAAAAGCTCGGGGCGACCCAAGTCATCGTGACCCACGATATGACCTCGGCCTATCGAACCGCCGATAAAATAGCCATGCTCTTCAAAGGAGAGGTTGTCCAATACGGCACCCCCGACGAAATCAAGCAGACCGATAACCCCATTGTGCGTCAGTTCATTGAAGGCTTGGTCACCGGTCCAATCACCGAGGGAATGAAGCGGGTCGGGGATGATGATAAATGATAAGTCTTCGAGGATAAGTCTATGACGGTTCGCCGCATGGCTGTTCTGGTCAACCCCATGGCTGGCGCGGGACTCGGAGCCAAAGCGGGGGAGCGTGTTCTCAGAGAGTTAGAAACTGCTGGGATCCACGCCACAGAGTTTCGCAGCACCGCAAAAGGCGATGTCCTCACTCAAAGCCGCGCCATTGTCCGAGATAATTTTGAAGTCGTTGTCTCCGTTGGCGGCGACGGAACACTCCACGAAGTCGTCAATGGTCTACTCACAAGCCCAGAAGATTCAAAGCTTCCAGCGATAGGTATGATTCCTGTTGGGACGGGGAACGACTACATAAAAATGCACGGCGGCCCCTTCTCTCTAGAGCAGGCCATACAACAAGTCATTCGAGGTCAGGAAAAGGCCGTTGATATTGGTGTCATTCGCGATGGTGCCACGCCTCCTCGATATTTCATCAATAACATTGGCGGGGCGTTTCTTGCTCAGAGCCAAGTCCAAACTGATAAGACACACTCAAAAAAGGGCAAACGCGGCGGGGGCAAGATGCGCTATGTCATCGGCGGCCTCAAGGCCCTTATGAAGCACACGCCTGTCCCTGTCAATGTTGCAATCAATGGCGAATCGTTCCCTGGCCCGTTTTCTGTTGTTCATGTCGGCATCGGCCGCTTTTGCGGCGGCGGAGTCGACTTTATTCCGGACGACGGGGATTTGTCCGTGTGCCTTGTGAAAGCCCAGAGCGCTCTGAGCTTAGCGTCCAAGTGGCTCTTTTTGGAGCGGGGGGGCCTGACTC
The DNA here is from genome assembly GCA_029210225.1 of Planctomycetota bacterium. GTDB lineage: Bacteria > Planctomycetota > J058 > J058 > JARGOJ01 > JARGOJ01. The sequence goes on along the minus strand of JARGOJ010001032.1, from coordinate 1,776 downwards.
GTTCAAGTTCGGTGATTCGCCGCTCTTGCCAGCGCCTCGAACTCACGGGCCACGCCATGCTGGTGCACGCGGATGGCGAGCTTTATCAGATCGCGAATACGACGGCGACCGTCGAAGTTCTTCCCGGACGACTGAGGGTTCTGGCCTGAAAGTTCAAGCCTGCGCTTCCATGAAGGCCAGGATTCATTAAGATAAGCCGCTTTAAAAATCATCATCCCAGCGACGCGCTGAAGAATAGGTAGGGTCCCGATGAGAACTGCAATTATGATACTCGCCGTCTTATCCATCATTTTTCTAATCGGAGCAGGCGCCATGGGCCTCTCTCTCGAAGCCAAGCCTAACTTGAAGAAGGCTCACATGCACATGGCGTTGACCGCCGCGAGCTTGTCTATCCTCACTCATATCCTCTCCCTCATCTTTATTTCCAAGGCTAAGAAAGAAGATTCGGCCCCTGCCGCCTGAATTTCCTCTTCTCCTTTAAAGCTCTAAGACCTCAATAGCAACGGATTTTATATGACCGATTTACCCGCCGTGATTGGCCCCACTTTCGACGAAATGCGTGATCCAGCGAGCCTCCCTGCTGACTTCCGCGCCAAGGTTCAGGCGGCCGCCAAAGATGCTCCCCTGTCCCCGCTTAACCTCTTCAATATTTCATGGAAGAGCCACGATCCCGAGGGGAAAACCGCCAATCATGTTGTTTTGCCAAAGGCCCTGACCGGGGTCGACGCCAAGATCGTCGTGCTCTCCGGCCGTCACTTCCCTTCAGGGAGTCACAAAGTTGGAGCCGCCTATAGCTGCTTGATTGAAAAACAGCTCAACGGCGAGATCAAACCTGGTCACCACCAAGCCATCTTCCCCTCCACAGGGAACTACGGAATTGGCGGAGCTTGGACCGGCCCCCGCATGAACTACAAGTCCATGGTGGTCCTGCCCCAAGAGATGAGCGCCGAGCGCTTTGAGAAAATCAAAGCTTATGGGGCAGATATCATCGCCACTCCTGGCTGCGAATCGAACGTGAAAGAGATCTACGACAAGGTTTGGGAGCTTCGCGCTGACCCAAAGAACCATGTCCTGAATCAATTCGAAGAGTTCGGCAACTACCGCTTCCACACGGGTGTGACTGGTGAGGCCATTGAGAGCCTCGTGAAGATCCTCGGAGAGAAGGGCATCGGCAACGGCCGAGTCGCGGCCTTCGTCTCGGCTATGGGCTCTGCGGGAACGATCGGCGCCGGAGATTATCTCAAAGCCAACGATCCGAACGTGGCTATTGTCGGGCTTGAGCCTGTGCAGTGCCCAACCCTCTACAACGTGGGTTTTGGTGGTCACAAGATCGAGGGCATCGGCGACAAGCACGTGACCTGGATTCACAACGTGACTAACATGGACTACCTCATGTGCATCGACGACGACGCCTGTGTTCGTGGCCTGTCCCTGGTTCAAGAAGGCAAAGAGTGGCTCGTCTCTGACTTGGGTCTCACGGAAGCTGAGGCTGAGTCGTTGCAAGGAGTCTTTGGGGTGTCGGGCATCTGTAATGTGTTGGGCGCGATTAAGACGGCCAAGACAATGAACTTAAGTTGCAATGATGTCATCGTCACTGTGGCGACCGACGGCTACGACCGTTATCCCTCTGTCCTTCAAAAACTCGCGGAAGAAGAGGGAGCTCAGACCCGAGATCACTTCCTTAAGAGAGTTGGCATTTTCCAGAACTCGACGACAGACTATGTTCAAGAAGGCAGCCGATCTGTGCGTGAACGCTGGCACAACCAAAAATACTTC
>JARGOJ010001031.1 GCA_029210225.1 Planctomycetota bacterium | reverse complement strand
AAGAACTCGAATTCCGTCCAGAAGTGACCGATAAGAACAGCGCCGAGCGCTCAGGCCTGATCGTTTCGGGAATGAGGATTCTAAAAGTCGTTCGCCTTGAAGGCCAAGAAGTCGCGCAGCGCCTGAGAATTGAGATCAAGCCAGCCGCTGGAACCACTCACGAAATCACTGTGGCCGCCAGTGAGTGGAAGCGCAAGGTGACGACATCGGAGGGAGCCCTGCTTTGGGAGTCGATTGGTAAGGCCGAGGGTCTCCACGATGAGTTTGAGGCGACCTTAGAGAAGCAATTTTCAAATCGATATAAAAGCAAGAAAGATTGACTCTCTCCCGTCATACCTAGGGAAGGGTTCTTGGCTTCTTCATGGCTCCAAGTCTCCGCTGCGTTTTCGCGAAGCAAGACCGGCAATGTCTGTGATGAGCCGCCTGTGTAAATTGAAAAGGAAAGATAGTCGCTATGCTTTTAGTTGAAGATCTCCATAAGAGTTACGGAGATCTAAAAGCCTTACAGGGTATTAGCTTTGAGGTCAAAGAGGGAGACATCCTCGGTCTCCTCGGTCCAAACGGCGCGGGCAAGTCGACGACGATGCGCATCGTGACCGGGTACATCCCTGCAGATTCAGGCCGGGTCTTAGTCGATGGCCTCGACTCTATGAACAACTCTCTTCAAGTTCGCCAGAGAATTGGCTATCTCCCCGAGCATACACCCCTCTATACCGATATGCGGGTCGCGGAATTTCTTATGTTCCGGGCACACATTAAAGGAGTCCCCAGGCGCGAGCGAAAGAATCGTGTCATTGAGGTGATGGAGAAGACCCAGACCACAGACCGGGCTCAACAGATTATTGGCAACCTCTCCAAGGGCTTCAGGCAGCGCGTCGGGATCGCGGACGCCCTGATTGGCCGGCCGCGCTTATTGATCCTTGATGAGCCGACGATTGGCTTGGACCCCCTGCAAGTGCGTCAGGTTCGCGACCTTATTAAGGACTTGGCGTCGGAGCGGACCGTGATCCTGTCGACCCATATCCTGGCCGAAGTCGAAATGATCTGCAATAAAGTGGTCATTATCCATCAAGGCACAACGGTCGCCGCCGACAAGATCGCGTCCTTGATTGACAATTATGATGAGTACGCCGTGGAATTGACCTTGGAACGCAATGGCGCCTCGGTCGACGAATTGAAGACGGCGCTCAGCATAGACACGGTCAAGGCCGTATCCGATAGCTCAAATTCCTGGGAGAACCCCGACAAAGTCATTTCTTTCCGGTTGACCCCCAAAGAGCGCAAAGACATTCGGCCGCAATTGTATGACCTGGCAAAGACGCAAAGTTGGAAGCTGCTTGAGCTGCGCCGTGAGCGGGTGTCCCTCGAAGATGTTTTCACCTTGCTCACTCAACAGCACGCGGACAAAGCGGCGGACACCAAAGAGACAGAGCCAACGGTCAAAGCTGACGACGCCGTAAGCGAGGCACAAGCGAGTAAACCCGAAGCTGCTAAGGAAGAAGCGGCGCCAGAGAAAGCGAGCGAGGCCGACGCAGAACCGGCTAAGGCGGACGTTGAGACGGATGGGAAGACTGACGCCACGGCGAGCGCTGATTCAGATTCTCCGGGAGATGGCTCTGAACAAGCTCCCGAGGCCGATAAAGACAGTAAAAAGGCTAAAGAGTAATGAGTGATTTAGAAAACAAAGCGGCGGTGGCCCCAGAGATCCCTGATTACTCAGTGATGGATTGGTTGGATAGGCTTTATGCCCTCTCGCTCAAGGAGCTGAGGTCCTTCTTCTATTCGCCGATTGCTTGGATTGCGACCACAGTCTATCTCTTTATCAATGGCTGTCTGTTCTTTGCCTTAGTCGAGTTTTACTCGAAGCAGTCAGGATTAGCGGTGGCGGGGTCGTCCCATTTATTTCGCTATTCATTGATCATGCTGACCTTTATCTGCCCGGCTTTGACAATGCACTTGTTAGCGCTGGAGTGGGACAGGAAGACATTAGAAGGACTGCTGACCGCGCCCATTACTGAGGCTCAGGTGGTGCTGTCGAAGTTCATTGGGGCTTTCCTCTTTTACGCCGCTATGTTGGCGACGATGGGGGTCTATATCGTGATCCTCGGAACCTATGGGAAATGGGAATTCGGGCCGCTGGCTTCGTCGTTCTTGGGTCTTTTATTAATTGGCGGGCTCTTTCTATCTTTTGGAATCTTTGCCTCGTCGATGACCAAGTCGCAATTGGTAGCCTACCTTGTGACCTTCATGTTTAACCTGGGGATGACCTGGGGAGTGAACCTCTTAGATCGCTTTATTCAGAACATCACTCTCAAAGATATCTTCGCCCATATTCTCATTGAAAAGCACTTTGGCGAATTGAGCCGAGGCATTGTAAAAACGGCGCCTCTGACCTTCTTTGTCACTTCAATCATTCTATTCTTGTTTCTCGCAATACGCTCTATTGAGAGCCGGAAGTGGAGGTGAACATGACCGACAAGAACGCCGCGCTTTCGCCGCTCAAGAAACAAATCTTCGATAACCCCTCGGATCGCCGAATCATCCTGGGTTATCTCTGTGGCCTCGTCAGCGCATTTTGCCTGGGCTGTGGTGTCCTCACTGAAATCGGTGGGGGCAGTCGCGCCATTGTCATGCTCTTCTACGTGTTTGGCGTTGGCTTCATGTTGCCAGCCCTCATTTGGAGTATGTTCTGGCGTATTATCGCGACCGTGGTCTCATTGATTCTCGGGGTCAAGTTTAGCCTGGATATAAAAGAGGCCATTGGCCATTACGGGATGATAAAGACGGTCCTCGATGTAGGCGCCGGGACTGAGGAAGCGCGTTACGGGATTCTAGACTTACTTGGCCCGATCCTGTCTACTTTAGTCTGTATCTTCTTCTCGGCCTTTGTCAGTTACTCCGACCTCAAAGACGCCCGCTCCGGGCGCAATTTTAAGGTCATCTTCAATGGCGTCGCGACGGTCGCTTTAGCCGTTGCGCTTTGGGCCATGGCCAATTACATTGCCTCCAGACGCCCGGTTGCCTTCGATTGGACGAAGGGCAATCTTTACACCCTGAGCGACGAATCAAAGACGATACTGAAGACCGCCAAGCAACCGATGGTCATGCATATCTTCCTCAGTAAAACGAGCGATCGCTATGCTGTCATTAAACAATTGGCCGATCAATACAAAGCCACCATGGGGGGGCAATTAGAGCTTCGTATTGTCGACCCTTTTGAAGACCGGGTCACCTTCGAGCAAGAAGCGGCG
>JARGOJ010001030.1:1983-3257 GCA_029210225.1 Planctomycetota bacterium | reverse complement strand
ATTCCCCCAGATTATTCTCGTCAATCAAGGCTTCGTCCGGATTCCAGTTTAGGTATGACAAGCCAAAGCGGTCCATAGATCGAACTTGCTTTGCGAGGCTCAGTAGTGAGGACGAGGCCTCGGAGCCAAGGTCAATGCTCAACAAGGACAGGCTACCCTGCGCCCCAAGCAAAGCGATCGCGCCGTGTTCCATGGCCAAACCGACAGTCCCTCGAAAGACCTGATCGAGGGCATACTGGCGCAAGGTGTGACCAGCGACCGACTTAGCGAAGCCCTGAGGATCCTGCCCCTCACCGGCGTCGAGCCGGCTCTCGATATCACTGCTGGTCCATCCAAGGCTCTCCCTTGGTCCAAGCTGGGCGCTCAAGCCTCTTTGACTCAGCTCCGCGTCAATCATTTCTTGAAGCAAGGTCGCAGAGATCCGTTGGAGTCCTGAGGCAAAAATGCGCTGTTCCACATTCCGGGCGATATCAGCCGCGAGCTCTCGTTCGAGACCAATTCCAATCAACTTACTCAGCACGCGGCTCTTTGTCCAAGGGCTCTCTTCGCCTCTGTTAAAGATCTGAAGAGTATCGTTCGCGGGAAGGACAACTTTCTTTCGACGGTCGGAGCGCCAGGCGGAGTGCTGTTCAATCTGGGCGGCTGCGTCGAGGTTTCCTGTCTCGCGGAGGGCTCGAAGGACAGCGAGGTTGACCTCTTCCGAAGTCACAACGGTCCCCGCCCGTCCTCGCCACGGGGTCTCCTTCTCCCGCCCTCGGAACAAGAAGAAGCTCAGCGACCGCGCCAGATCTTCCGCCAAGTTCTTTTGCTCTTCATCCGAAGCCTCGGAGCCAAAGCCTTTGAGGAGCGTCGATTCTAGCTTGGCCTCTTGATAGGGCTCAAGGCGACCGTCTCGTTTTCGAACTAAGGAATTCACGTTCTGCACCACACAAATCGAGTGATTCACCTTAAAGATGAGGTTCTTCTATAAGTGTCGACACAAGGGGATGCTTGCGTGAAGGTGGAGTTGTGATGGGCTTACTGCCCGGCGAGAATTTGTTCGCGGACTTTGCGAAGCTCAACCTGAGCATCGGAGGCCTTTTGGAAGCGCTCGTCGGGTTTTTTCTCCATAAGCTTCTGAATGAAGTTGGAGAGGTGAGTGGACACGTTCCGATTGTGTTCGCAAACAGGTGTTGGCTCGTCTTTCTCAAGGGCCATACAGAGGTCGCGTAGGGTCTTCACTTTGAAGGGATAGGTGTTGGTTAATGCGTTGTAGAGTGTTGCACCGAGAGAAT
>JARGOJ010001030.1:1059-1973 GCA_029210225.1 Planctomycetota bacterium | reverse complement strand
AATTTAGAGCGGCGCGATGGCCGACCATCGCGGCGTTCTCAAGCTGCTCTGGGGGCATAAACATGGGTGTTCCGCGTAGGTCCCCGGGGGCAGTGAGACCACTCTTTCCAGCGTCGGTGATCAATTTAGCCAGTCCGAAGTCGGTCACTTTTGGCTCGAAATTCGGGGTAACGAGGATGTTCGCAGGCTTCAAGTCGCGGTGAACAACGTTTGCTTTTCGTGCGGCCTCAAGGACGTCGAGTAGCACGTAGGCCATGTTGATAATAATGTGTTGATCGAGGGAGCCGCGATTTTTGATGATGTCTTCGAGGGTTTGTCCCTCAACGAACTCCATCGCGATATAAAACTTGCCGCTGGAGTTTCCCATTTCCATGGTGCGAACGGAGTTGGGATGATCGACTCGGGCGCCGGTTTGAGCTTCTCTGAGGAAGTTTTGGAAGCCGTTTGGATCGCCCTCCAAGCTGACAATTTTGAGAGCAATGATCTCACCAGTGGCTTGCTTCCGGGCTTTATAGACGATACCCATCGCGCCCTTACCGAGGACATCAATCAATTCGTAGCCGTGGACATGGTCATTCGCCATGCGTTCCCGGTCTTTACATTTTTCACAGACGAGGAGGCTTGGGTCGCCATTGCGATCGCGCCAGTGCACTTGCGCACGGGTGCCCTTGAAGAAGCTGGCGCAGCGAGAGCACTGAATCATAGAGGGGTCAAGGGCTGCAGGAGCGGGCATGTTCCGACTAGGAGCATTATTTTGATTGTTAAACGGGCTCGCGCCGGGCATTCCCATAGGTCGGCCCATGGGGGGAGCGCTCGGAGGAAAAGGATTTCCTGGCATACTTGGAGGCATTCCAGGATTGCCCATATTGCCCAGGGGTTGTTGGTTCATTCCGGGACCATTGGGCATACCCAGT
>JARGOJ010001030.1:0-1049 GCA_029210225.1 Planctomycetota bacterium | reverse complement strand
TGCGCCATAGGGATTCGGCGCTCCCATGGGAGCGGGGCTTCCATAGCTTCCAGGATTGATCTCGCCAGACATATGGGGAGGCATTCCCGGGCGCCCCATTGGCGGTCTCCCTCCCATTTGCGGAGGCATGCCTCCCATTTGAGGAGCCATGCCCCCCATTTGAGGAGCCATGCCTCCCATTTGAGGAGCCATGCGGGCAGGCATTGAGCCCATGGACCCGGGCATGATTTCGCCAGACATTCCGGGAGGTGAATAATTTGGTGGAGCAGCGGGCCCACGATTCATTGGGACGCCGTAAGGTGCTGGAGCAGCTTGGGGAGGCGCACCGGCAGGGACTCCATTTGAGGGGAACGGACGCATAACGGTCTGTCCTATGGAGATCTCGTCACCGGGTCTAAGATACTGTGTGGATATACGTTGGCCGTTAACAAAGCTGCCGTTGCTCGAATCGAGGTCTTGGATGAGCAAACCTTGGGGGGTGAGAGAGACGCGGCAATGGCGCCGAGAGAGACCGGGATCGTCAATACGAACGGTCGCTGCGGACCCACGACCGAGGATGACCGGGGCATCATAGGTCACAGGGAAGTCAAAGCGTCCGACACCAGGCGCGGTGACTTGAAAAATGGCCTGCACGTATGCGTCTTCCTTCTTATGCGCCTATCTCTAAACAAACTCTCACAGGACAGATTGTACTTCGGGACCTCGATTGGAGTGAGAGAAAACGATGCGAAAAGTCGTTATTCTTGCTTTTTTTCTCCGGCGTCCTGAGATTCATCCTTAGCGCGGTACAGTTTGAGCTTGTTGTATAGAGTTGCCGGAGTGATCCCCAAAATTTTCGCCGCACGTGATTTATTCCCGCCAGTAAATTCCAAAACGCGCATGATGTGATGCCGCTCAACTTCGCTCAACGGAGGAGGATATCCCTCACCTCCTTCGGGGGCAACTTCCGCTTCTGGAGGGGCACGCATTGCTTCTTCAGCTCCCGCCAGGATATCTCCGGGGAGATCACTGACCTCGATGACTTCGCTGTCGCAGAGTATGGAGATACG
>JARGOJ010001029.1 GCA_029210225.1 Planctomycetota bacterium | reverse complement strand
GAAAAGAAAGACTTTGTGTTCTTCATCATCATGCTGAGCGTCTGCTTTTTTCCAATAAACAAAGCAGGGGCTGTTTGGAAGGAAACGGCCAGAGCTAAGGACCTTGTGAGAATTGTTGACGCCAATAAAGAAACGATCACCCTTCAATTCTGCTCGGAGACGGCTTACCTCAATATTAGCGCAGCGCTGGATCGTCGAGTCTGAGCACTCAACACCGTCACTGAAGCGATAATACCTTTCCTGTATTGAATCTATTCGGATTCCGTATTAACTCTTCAATTTTGCCGATTTATTGACACAATGCTCTTCAAATATTTATCTCAAAGGGATTTTTGGAGGCGATGATTTGTGAGTGAGTTAGGGAAATTATTGGATGATGTCATTGGTTTGTCTGAAAGAATCATTGGACCAGGCGTGGTTCATCTTGATCAAACAGCGGAGTTTCCGAAACAGGCAGGACGCGAGTTGGGAAGCCTTGGGGTATTAGGATTGTTGAGCGCCAAGGACGTCGGTGGAATGGGCTTGAAGGCTCCCGCTGCGGTTCGAGTGGTCGAGGCCATCGCTCAACGCTGCGGCTCCACGGCAATGATCCTCTCGATGCACTATTGCAGTGTCCTCGCCATTGAGGCTTTTGCAAACGAAGACATCCGTAAAAAACACGCGAGCGGTGAGCGCCTAGGCACCTTGGCGTTTTCCGAGTTCGGCTCTCGGAGCAACTTTTGGGCGCCTGTCAGCACTGCGACGCCGGGTCCGAATGGCTTCTCTCTCAACGCTGAGAAGAGCTGGGTGACCTCCGCCAATCACGCCGACGACTACGTTTGGTCGAGCAAGCCACACAGCGCTGCAGGACCCATGACCCTATGGCTTGTCCCTGCCGATAGCGCTGGTCTCTCAGTCGGACCCGCCTTTGATGGTCTCGGACTTCGAGGCAACGACTCAACGAGCATTAGCGCAAAAGACGTGGCTGTCGGAGAAGACGCCCAACTTGGCGAGGATGGCAAAGGTCTTGATTTTGGCCTTGGAGTGATTACTCCACATTTCAATTTACTCAGCGCCGCCTGTAGCCTAGGGCTCATGGAAGCAGCGGTTGAGCGGGCGATCAAGCAAGCGACGAGCGCCCGGCTGACCCATCTCAACTCGCGCCTCTGTGATTTGCCGACCATTCGCGCTTACCTGGCGAAGGCCCGAATAAAGACAGACATGGTTCGCAGTCTTGTCTATGACGCCGCGGATGCTCTCGCCACCGGGCGCGAAGACACTCTACTCAGGGTTCTCGAAGCCAAAGCAGCGGCGGGGGAAATGTCCTTGGAAGTGATTGATTTGGGAATGCGTGTTTGTGGCGGAGCAGCGTTTCGCAAAGAATTTGGCTTGGAGAGAATCTTTAGAGATGCGCGGGCGGCGTCGGTGATGGCTCCGACGACAGATGCCCTCTACGACTTTATTGGACGCGCGCTCTGCGGCATGGAATTGTTTTCTTGAGGAAGGGAGACGTCATGAGTGAGAAGATAGTATTGGGCGCAGTCGCCTATGACCCCAAAGTAGTGACGATTTGGGAAGGATTCAAAACTTGGTTCGCCGAGCAAGACCTCGACTTTGATTTTATTCTTTATTCCAATTATGAAACCCAGGTTGAAGGACACTTCGCCGGTCAGTTTAACGTCGCATGGAACTCTCCCCTAGCGTGGATTGAAGCCGAACGCCTGGCGAAGACACGTGGCCGTAGCGCTCGGGCCATCGCGATGCGAGATAGCGACTGCGACTTGACCTCGTTGTTCGTCACGCGATCGGACTCTGGGATTGACAGCCTTGAACAACTGAAAGGCAAACGCCTTGGATTAGGGGCCCCGGATTCTCCCCAGGCAACTCTCATCCCGAAAGAACATCTGGCAAGCCAGGGCATTCATCCTGAGACGGACCTCTCCGTCGTTCTTTTCGACAAACTCTACGGCAAGCACGGCGACCATATCGGTGGGGAGAGAGACGCCGCACAAGCCCTTATGGCTGGAGACATAGACGCCACATGCATGCTTGATGCCAATCATTTATTGTTCTGTCAGGAGAATGTGTTTAGCACTGAAAACACAAGAATCATTGGGCAAACAGCGAGTTTCGATCACTGCAATTTCACGGTCCTCGACGACATCGGTGATTCCCTTGTCAATCGATTTACTGAGCTTCTCCTATCCATGTCCTACGACGATCCAACCGTCCGACCATTGCTCGATTTAGAGGGCCTAAAGGCTTGGAAGCCGGGACGTGTTTCAGGCTATAAACAATTGAGTGATGCGGTCGATCGATTCGACTATCTCAAACCCTGGTTAGCAAAGCTCAGTGAAAGATGACAAGTCGGACGCTCGATTTGAAATCACTCAGTCTCCACCAAGGCGCAATCATTCTCCTCGACCGAAGCTTAAGACCCATGAAGGTCGGGGAGAAATTGAAAGTGCTGGGGCAAGACAGGGCGCTTAACGTTCATTTGAGAACCTGGGCGCGGGCCCAAGGTCATGGTTTTTCGGTCGAAGAGAGCGTTCCAGTCATTAGCCGGGGGAGCAGCCTCGACGCCCAAAGCGTTCGGGCAAATTACGCCGGTTCTCCATCGTCGGAATCTCTCCGCTCTCACCCACCCGCCGAATGGGGCTTCGCAGCAAGAGGGAGCCTCGTCGAGGCGTCAGTCTCTCCCATTCCATTTCTTCTCAATAAAAGAGATGAAATTTGGACCGAGCAAGCGCCGCGAATGTATGCCCAAGCGTTAGCGGCGCAGTGGGATCCAGAAACGGCCATTGACTGGAACCTTTCCTTCGATCTCCCCGACGACGTAGAGGACGCGCTCGTTCAGGTTTTGACTTACCTCATTGAAAATGAAACGGCGGCCCTCATAGTCCCGTCTCGATTCTTGGGGCAGGTCCACCCCTACTTCCGAGAAGTCATGCAGGTCCTCGCGATTCAAGTGGCGGATGAGGCGCGCCATATTGAAGTGTTCAGCCGCCGTGCCGCCCTTCGGCGTGATCAATTAGGTCTCTCCACCGCTGGCGGCCAAGCGTCTCTAAAAACACTCCTCGAAGAGCCTGACTTTGCCTTGGCATCGTTCCTACTATCGGTGCTCGGAGAGGGGAGTTTTCTACAGTTGTTGTGGTTCCTCTTTGAACACGCTCCAGACCCGATCACTCGGGAGATAATGAAGCTTGCGGCCCAAGACGAAGCGCGCCATGTGGCCTTCGGTTTGGCTCATCTTCAGCATCAAGTTGAACACGATCCGAGCCTG
>JARGOJ010001028.1 GCA_029210225.1 Planctomycetota bacterium | reverse complement strand
GTGCACCGCCGGGAGCTGCAAAGGGATCATTGGCCTGGGGTGAGGGGAATGGATTGGCGGCTGGAGGCGCGCCCGGGGCCGCGAACGGATCGTTAGGAGCGGTTGAAGAGAATGGGTCGGACCCTGGTGCAGGATTCGCTGCAAAGGGGTCGTTGCCTGGCGCAGGGTTCGATGCGAAGGGATCGTTCATGGCTCCAGCGTTTGGACTGGCGAAGGGATCGTTTGCAGGCGCGGGTCCAGGATTGGCGAAGGGGTCATTGGGTGCACCGCCGGGGCTCGCGAAGGGATCATTGGCTGCTCCTGGGTTGGCGAAAGGATCGCTGGGAGGAGGTCCGCCCTGGGCGAAGGGGTCCTCACCGGTTGTGGTTGCTGCGAAGGGGTCTGCGGGCTGATTGTTTCCAGAGGCTGGTGCCGCAAATGGGTCGGCGGGCTGATTGTTTCCGGAGGCTGGTGCTGCAAAGGGATCGGCGGGTGCGGGACTCGGAGCCGCAAAGGGATCGGCTGCGCTTGGAGCAAAGGGATCGTTGGCAGCGGGCGCTGGATTCGCTGCGAAGGGGTCGTTTCCTGGCGCAGGGCTCGAAGCAAAGGGGTCGTTTCCTGGCGCAGGGCTCGAAGCGAAGGGATCGGCAGGGGCTCCAGCGCTTGGCGGGGCAAAGGGATCGTTGGCTGGGGCGGCGCCAGAGCTTGGTGCCGCGAAAGGATCATTCGCGCTTGGGGCAAAGGGATCGTTGGCCGGGGCCGCGCCCGAGCTTGGAGCGGCGAAAGGATCAACAGGAGCCGCTGCGCCTGAACTTGGGGCTGCAAAGGGGTCACTGACCGCAGCGCTCGCTTCAGGGGCGGCGAAGGGGTCTGCAGGCTGATTGCTCCCTGAGCTTGGAGCGGCGAAGGGATCCGAGGCGCTCGGGGCAAAGGGATCGTTGGCTGGTGCGGCGCCTGAACTCGGTGGGGCGAATGGATCGCTCGCCGGAGCAGCGGTCGCGCCCCCTGGGGCAAAGGGATCGCCAGCGTCAGCGCCAAAGGGGTCTGCGCCGGAGGGGGGAGCAAAGGGATCGACACCAGATTTGGGTGCGGGAGTGTTCTGCTCGGCGCCCGGAATCTTTACGTCGACGGGGGCAAGGTCGCCAGGACCAGCCATAGCGAACGGGTCGTCGGAGGGATTGAACTTCTTGGGTTTCAAAGCGCTCTTATCGGCAATGAGCGGAGCATCTTCTTCGTCATCATCACCAAAGAGGTCGACGTCGAAGGTGCTTAGCTCCTCAACAGGAGCGTTGTCTGGCTGTCCTGCTTGAGGAGCGACTGCGGCGGTCGCAGCGCCAGACATTTTGAGGAACTCAGCTTTGGCTTCGCTCACTTTGATGTCGTTGAGGGCTTGGAGAAATTGGGATGCGCTCTTGTAAGGAGTGTCGCTCGTGGCTTTGAGGACAATTTCGGCGAGCTTTTCGGGCACTGTTCCTGTGACTTTGTCGCGATCAAAGTCGTGGGACTCAGGGATCTCTTTTCGCTCGGCGGCGTGGAGCAACATGTTGTAGAGCAAGACGCCCAATCCATAGACGTCCGATTTTTTGGTCGGGGTGGTGTCGCCTGAACGGAGAGCTGGGGGGAGGTAGCTCGATCCTGTGCCGTTGCTCGACGCAACATATTCCTTGAAGGCTTTCGGATTCAGGCGACGGAGGACCTCAATGTGACCGCAGTCACTGAGGGCGACTCCGCCACGCTTCATGATGAAAACGTTGCCGGGTTTAACGCCCCCGTGAACCACGCCGCGATCATGGATTTGCTGGAGGACCGTGGCGGCGCCCTTGATGATATCGAGGATGCGCTTCAGGGATAGCAGGGCTTCTTTTTGAAAGAAATCGCCGATAGAGTCACCGCTAAGCTCAACCGTCTTAAGGTAGTAGTGGTCTCCCGAGTGGCCGAGTTGGTGAAAGCCGCACAGGCCCCCGGCGCTCAAGTTGACTCGTTTACTGCCATAAGCGGTCTTGAGTAGGTAGTAGTACTCTTCGTTATCGAAAATCTTAATGATCGATGAGGACTGGCCCAGACTCGCTTGGTATGTGGTGCCAAGCATGCCTTTGCCTAATTCAACCTCAAGGGTCATGTCTTTGATCTTTTGCCCGAGCATCGCGAACTCCTGAATTTTTGCCGAGGCGCTTCACCCTTATTAATGAAGGCCGATCTTTATTCTTTCCGGTCTAGACTCTTCTCGCAAGTCCGAACATCAGCTCATTCGAGCTTTCAATCCGGCAACGAGCATGACGAGAATCGCTAATCCCCACAACACGGCGATGTAATTGAGGAGAAGAACGTAAACGGTTGCAAGGATCAGCTGCAAAATCGCGAAAGGAATCGCGGCTTTCACAAATCCTAAGAATGACAATTTGACCTCATTCTTGGCCATCACGGTCACCGCGACGACTGTCGAGGCCGAGCCGATCGGGGTCAAGTTGCCCCCAAGGTTCGCACCAAAGATCACGCTCCACCAGAATGGAGAGCCGCCGTCTGTTCCCGCTGTATCAAGGATCTTCGCCAGCATCGCGGCCAAAGGAATATTGTCAGTCACCGAGCTTGCAACCGCTGAGCCCCAAAGCAAAGTCGCAGACCCCGCTGAGTCGCCAAGACTTGTCAAACCACCAATGACCTTGCCGATCTCAGCCAGCACGTGAGCGTGTTCCATGACATTAATCACTATGAACAAGGTCGCGAAGAATCCGATCAAGTCCCAGTCAACGTTGGCGTAGAACTTATCGACCGAACTCTTGTAAGTGCAAAGCATAATGGTCGCGAAGCCGAAGGCGACGTAGCCCATCTTCAAATCCTGAAGCACAGGAATATTCGAGGTCATAGACAAGATGATAATGAAGAGAATGAAGATGCTCGCGCTAAAGTTGAAGAAGGCCTTGCTCTCAATGCCGTCATTTTCGTCAAAGCCTTGAACGAGCTTCGAAGCCGCTTTTTGCTCCATAACCGTCGCGATCGGGAAGATCTTATAGAGCTTCGCGCCGAGCGCCAAGGTCAGCACTGTCGCAAAGACGACAAATGGCGCCGCCATGATAAAGAAGGTTACGAATGCGATGCCCGCCGTGTTCCCAACAATGATATTAGGCACCGAGCTAATAAGGGTGAGCAAACCGCCAATGTTCGTGAGCAATCCTTCGATAAGGAGGAAGCCAAGCATGAGCTGACGCTTATCGAGCTTGCGTAGGGACACGCTTGTCAGAGAACCGACAATGATCATCGCGGTCACGTTGTTGAGCACGGCCGAG
>JARGOJ010001027.1 GCA_029210225.1 Planctomycetota bacterium | reverse complement strand
TTTCTCGCTTGAACTAATCTTGCCATCGCCATCGAGGTCAAATCGACGTATGGTCTCGCCCTTCTTGGCGGCTCTCTTTTCGCTTGAGCTCAACTTGCCATCGCCGTTCTTGTCGTAGCGGCGAACGAGTTCTTCTGGGCTTGGTGTCGTATACTCTGAGTCGTCATCGCCAGCAAAGGCAGGTGCTAACGCCAGAGAAAGCACACCAAGAAAAGTTCCGAGTTTGAGGAATCTCATTGTTAACTCCCTATCCCTTTTTGTTGACCTCAAGTTGGGACCATGGTTTTGAGGTCGTTTTATACTTAATAATACAGTCCGCAAAATCTCAAGGCAAGTACTGTGCCATAGATGTCAGGACTCCAGTCGGTCTAACGCAAATCTATGTCAGAGGTTTCTGTAGAATCAGGAACTTTTTCGTGAAGCTTACAATTTCGCCTCGAATTCCGGCGCGATGATAGGCCTAAGTCTAAAAAGAACAAGATAATACGCTATATGACAGAGACGGAATTCCTCTCAAGCCTTCAATAAATTGAGAAAGTTCTGGTCGCTTTCTTTGCGCTCGCCAGAGCGAGGGAAATGGTCTAAGAGCCCCCATTTCCTCCGGCCCCTCAAGCCTTCAGATGCCTTCAAAGGCGATCCGGCGCGGACAAAAAGAGACCGTGGCAGACATCAAGTAGGCAAAGGCGTATGATTGGGGGGACTTAGCCCCGGCTAAACGACTGACGACTAACAAAGCGCAGGGCCAAATAAACTGTCAGGACACCTAAATTAGAGGATGACAGAGCGCTGCGCCTGGAGAAGTTCTGTGGCGGACCCCAAAGTGACCGTGGAGTGGCTTGACGCTCCGCAGCCGAAAAAAAGTGTGCTTGGACGCGCAACCAACATAATGGCGCGTTTCGGTCTTGCCCTCGGACGCAAAGGCAAACAAGGTCTTTCCTTCGCCCGATCCCTCGACTCGGACACTCGACGTCACCTCGCCCAGCTCCCCTTCCTCGCTCTCACGCTCCTCGCCCCCCGTCCCAACCTCATCGAAAAAGCCAGCGCGGATGGTTATTCCCGACCTGTGCTCTTCATCTATGGATATGGTGGAGCCCCAGGACAATTCATCGGCATGAAAGGGTTCTTCGCCGCCCGCGGTCGCACTCGAAGCTATGTCCTCGACTTTGGGAATTGCGAGTCCCTTGAGATCCAAGCGCTCCATCTCAAAGAGAGCGTAGCCCAAATTCTTGAGAGAAATGGGCTCAGAGAACATGGAAAGGTCGACCTGGTGGCTCACAGCATGGGAGGCCTCGTCTGTCGAATGGCGCTTATGGACCCCGATTTCGCCCAGCGTATTGGCACCGTTGTCACCCTGGGCACTCCTCACTCTGGAACAACTCTCGCTGAGTTCCTCGCCAATCACTTCACCCTGAGTATGCGCCCCAACTCCGACCTCATTGAGCGACTAAAAAAGCAGGAGTGGCCTGAAGGAGGTCCCAAAAAGATCGCCTTCTGGAGCCTCGCCGACATGGTCATCCAGCCGCCGCAAAACGCTCAATGGGATGGCGCGGAAAATCACGAAGCGCGGGGCTTTACTCACTACAGCTATTTTCTGAGCCCGAAGAGCTGGAACCTCGTCTTTGAGAGCCTCATCTTTCAAAAGACGAAGGCCCACGGCGAACTCGCCGACTAAATCCTCCATGCCATTTAGTTATGAATGAAGTAGGGCTGGGAAAGCCTTCCACCATTCGCAACGACTGTTCTTCCGGTCACCTTGCCGTCTTTGATGAGAGCGCGCATAAGTGTCGGGCCGCTTTCTCCTTTGGCAAGATAGACAATGGAGTGGCTCGCTTTGTCATAGTCGAAGTAACGACGTATCGCGCTACTGTTAGCGGGAGCCGCCTTTGCCAGGACAAGAGGCTCTTTGCTGAGTCCATATATTTTAGATGAGGCTCCATCTCGGTTGAAACTCATAACAACAAAAGCCTTATTGTTGAGCCAGCCAGTAATAATCGTGCCTTTCTCAAGCTTCTTATCCTCCTTAATGGTGTCGTCTTTTTCATTCAAACTGCAAACAACAGCGGAGCGAGTATTCTTGTTAAAGACTCCCAAGCGCTTGGAATCAGGAGACCAAAAGGCGATAGTGCTGCCTTCGAGGATCTTGCTTTCTTTCCCGGTCGCAATGTTGAAGAGCATGAGCCCTCTCCGAGTCTCACCGCGCATGAAATAGATAAGGTATTTCCTGTTTGGTGAGATTGTCAGTGGTACATCATTCCAATAGCCATCTTTCGTCTCCCAAATCAGATTTCTGTTCTTGCCATCAATATCGATCTCGAACAGTCTTGTTTTGATTCCGTTCTGATCCTCTTTGACTTTCTGGATGACATAGACTCGCCTTTCTGATTTGAATGCGACTGAGACATTGCTTTTGAAAGGTTGTGTCTCATACAACTTGCCTGATTTCAAATCAGCGAAAACAGTTTTGAAACTGTCCTCATCTCTCTGTAGAAGCACCATTGTTTTCTGCATTGGACTTATTCGCTTCAAATGATAGTTCTCCCCCGATTTCGCTAAGACTGAACTGATTGTCTTTTTACCAAGGTCATAAGAATGCACTCCAAAGAACTCTTCATCGCCGTACTTGTCGTCCTTCGTGAAAAGTAGATGTGAAGCAGGTTTCTTAGCACTCTTGGGGTTCGAGTCTTGGGCGACAACGACCGGGCTAAGGCAGAGCGCTCCACTAAGAATGCAAAGGCCAGCGCGAGAGAATAGGGTCATGAACTTTATTACCTTCTAGAACATTTAAAATGAAAGTGGACCCTAGCAAAGAAAAGCGTGTTTGCCAGGATCCAAGTGTTGATATCAGTCGCGGACGAAATAAGGCAGGCCAATCACCCGGCCTTTGCCGACGACTTTTCTGTCTGTGACTTTGCCGTCTTTCAGAACAGCATGCATGAGCTTGTTGCCACCTTCGCCTTTGGCGATGTAAGCAATGGAATGACTCGCTGGGTCGTAATCGAAATACCGTGAGGCTTCCATGTCGTCGAGAGGAGCGGAGGCGGCGAGGACAATGGGGTCTTTGCCCCAACCGTGGATTTTAGAAGAGATTCCGTCCGCGCCAAAGTGGAGCACGACGTAGGCTTTACTGTTAATCCAACCTGTCACGATACTGCCCTTACCATGGTTCTTGACTTCTTTAATGGTGTCGTCCGCTTCATTCAAAGAACAAATCAATCCCGACTTTGTTGACTTATCAAAAACACCCAGAGTCTTTGAGTTATGACCCCAAACA
>JARGOJ010001026.1:980-3283 GCA_029210225.1 Planctomycetota bacterium | reverse complement strand
GGAGAGGAGTCAGGGGCGGGTTGAGGAGGAAGGAGTGAATTTGAGGGAGGTGAGGGGTCAGGAGAGGGCGAAGCGAGCTTTGGTGGTGGCGGCGGCGGGTCGTCATGGGCTCTTACTTTCTGGTCCCCCTGGTTCGGGGAAATCTATGTTAGCGCGTTGTTTGGCGGGGATTACGCCGGGGTTAACGATGCGAGAGGCTTATGAGGTTACGAAGGTTTATAGCGTATGTGGAATGCTTGGCGATGGTGAGGGATTGATTTCGAGGAGGCCGTTTAGGGCGCCGCATCATTCGATATCGGATGCTGGTTTGGTGGGGGGAGGAGCGGGGCCTAGACCGGGGGAGATATCACTGGCGCATCATGGAGTTTTGTTTCTTGATGAGTTGCCGGAGTATAACCGCCGTGTTTTGGAGTTGTTGCGGGAGCCGTTGGAGACGAAGGAGATTCATATAGCTCGGGCGAGGTCGCGGGAGTGTTTCCCGGCCAATTTTCAGTTTATCGCGGCGATGAACCCGTGTCCCTGTGGTTTTGCTGGGGATAAGGGTCGTCCTTGTCGGTGTAGTATTCAAGCGATTCACAGATATCAATCGAAGTTGTCGGGGCCGCTTATGGACCGCATAGATTTACATGTTGGGGTTGAGGCAGTGAGTTTCGAGGAGTTAACGGGTCAGGGCTTGTCTTCGTTGAGTTCTGAGGACGCTCGGGAGAATGTGGCGTCGGCTCGGGAGCTGCAGCGTGAGAGGCTTGGGGCTGGTCGGTGTAATGCTGACATGAGTCAGAAGGAGGCGAAGAAGTATTGTTTGTTGTCGAAGGATGCTATGCAATTATTGAAGCATGCATCGAAGCGGTTGATGTTGTCGGCGCGGGCGATCATGAGGACTCAGAGAGTGGCTCGGACTGTGGCTGATTTGGATGGGAGTGAGAGGATTGAGACTCGGCATGTGATGGAGACTTTATCTTGGCGGGCGGTGAATGATGTTCGTTAATTGGTCCATTTGTTTTTGGGTGGGGAATCATGCCTTGAAGGCGGGTCATTCACGAATGGTTTCGGGTTGGTATCTTTTTCGGGGCTCGTCAAGGTGATCAAGGATTGATTGTCGACGTTGTTCCCGTTGACGATTTCTTTTTGAGGCCGCTTTTTTTGGAGTCGTTGAGGCTTTGATCAATGAGGTTTCATTGCTTGCGTTGTCCTGCAAGGTATTCTGCCAACCACTTCAAAGATAGAGATGGCATTGCCATTCATTTCAGTCTTCGAAGCGGGAGACAAAGCCCATCAGTATTCAGCCGCTGATTCATTCTCCCTGAGGCTTGACGAGGGTCCTCAGTTCAGCGAGGAGTGCTTCGATGGTGAAGGGTTTCGAGATATAGGCGGCGTTCTCGTCGGCCGCGAGGATCTTACTCAGAGCTCGATTGTCGTAGCCGCTCATAAATAGTATGGGGAGATCCGGAAAGCTCTTACGAATGTGCTGATAACACACAACCCCGCCTTGCTTTGGCATAATTGCATCGAGCAGAATGACGTCGAAATCCGATTCTCTTTGGTCGAAGGCTTTTTTCGCGGCCGAACCGTCGGCGGTCAGCGTCACAATCATTCCCAGTCTTTGCAGTCCCAAGTCGATAAAGGTGCGAATTCCTTCCTGATCATCGGCAATGAGGATCTTTAACGACTCTATCGCCACCGGTTCGCGCTGTTCTGGGACATCTTCTAATTTCTCCAAAGGCTCCGTCAGCAACGGAAAGACAATCGTAAAGGTTGTCCCTTTCTCCAAGTTATTTTCGCAATCAACGGCTCCATCGTGAGCGGTTGCGATACTGTAGACAATGGAAAGGCCCAGCCCAGTGCCTTTCCCTATGGCTTTTGATGTTACGAAGGGGTCAAACAGTGTTTCCCGAAGATCCGACGCGACGCCGCTTCCCTCATCACTCACTTGCAATCGGGCATACTGCCCAGCACTCAATTGCTTTGTTCCAAGGCGCCAATCAGTCTTTTTCTCAATAGTATCAAGAGTGAGACGGATCAATCCCGGTCCGGGCATTGCGTCCCGAGCATTGGCAACTAAATTCAAGATGACTTGTTCGACCTGCCCTTGATCGACACAAACACCCACTTCAACACTGGGTATACAAAGCTCCAATGTTAGATCGGAACGTATCAATCTCCGGACAAGAGATTCTGAGCTTTCTACTATAGTACGCAAATCGACGGGTTTACGAATCACAACTTGGCGCCGTCCAAAAGAGAGCAACCGCTTTGTTAACTCAGCCCCTATTTTCGCGCAACGAAGAATCTCCTTCGCAAATTTG
>JARGOJ010001026.1:0-912 GCA_029210225.1 Planctomycetota bacterium | reverse complement strand
AAGTCATGGGCGATGCCCCCTGCAAAATGTCCAATGGAGTCCATCTTACGCGCCTGCAACAGACTCTTTTCGAGTTCTCGTTGCGCTGTGATATCAACAGCAAAAGCGCATATCTGCTTGTGATCCAACAAGGGAAAACGAGTCAATGCGATCGCCTTCAATTGTCCCTGGATAGTCAGCTCGCTCTCCTCCCGACAGTTCGCTAACTCACCGCTCAACAGCGCCTTATCGCTTTCCTGAAGTCTTTCCATTGTCTCTGAGTCGTATTGTGTGTAAATCTCCTCAACCACGTCCGGCAATTCGCTCAGCCCGTATAGCGACATCAATTCCGGGCTTGAACGAATCAGTTGCCCGTCGCTCGAATACAAAAAGATGGATGCGGGTGTGTGATCTAAAATGGCTTTGAATTCGTCGGCCAAGGTTTGCACCGGAGCGGATAAACGCTTACTCACAACCACGACAAGGACCGTGGTGAAGACGGCCAAACTGACCGCCAATAGAATTAACGCTGAGAATGACCTAGAAAAGCTCTCGACCACCCGTTGCCGAGAGATGCCAAGGCGAATCACGCCCCGTTCGACCTGCTGATAAGAGACGCGGAAGGGGCTCGCGACCTCACGCACTGATTGCCCCTCCACATCAAAAATCTGGACCACGATATCAGCTCCTCTAACCTTCCTCGCGGCTTCCCAAGTCGGTCCTGTAAGCAATGGCTCTGTGTTACAGCGCGACGCTTCGGCAAAGACCTCGCCATTGTCGAGCTGGATAACAATGAAGACCAGTTCAGGATTCTGTTTCAGGTATTCTTCGAGAAGAAGCTGTGTGTGGTGTCGACCGGAGAAGCTTACTTTATTTGTGGATGTGCTCAGGGCGCGGGCAAGCATGGCTGCGAGGTCGTCTTCACTCTTGTTT
>JARGOJ010001025.1 GCA_029210225.1 Planctomycetota bacterium | reverse complement strand
TTCTTCTTCTTGCTCGCCTTGGGATTGGCGACCTTGGCAGGAATGTAGATATGACTTTGCGGGATGCGTAGCTTCAGACCCTCGCTGTCGATGAAAACCTTTGAGTCGGCATCACCGAGGTCGACCTCAACGCTCTTCCCCGATTGAAAGCGCGCCCGACCGTCATCGCTGACCATCGTATAGACCGTGGCGGAGTCTTTATCTTTGGAATTTGTGTCGCGGAACTCAACCTTGATGCCTTTGAAAACAAAGACATGCCCCGGGGGGTCATTCAAGGGCGCGGCTTTTTTGCCGGTCGCGACCCAATCGAGCTGGCCAGTCGCCAAGTTGTATTGCTCGAAGTTCCAGTTTTCAATGGTCTGATCGGACCAATTGAAGGTGTTGGACTCCCGAGTATCAAAGGTCAAATAATCTGAGACAGTGGGTCCGCTTACGAGCCACCCTAAGGGGTCGAAGAGGCCCTCTGTGATAGCCAAGAGTGACACTAAGGCAAACAAACAGCCGAATAGACTCAGGGCGTAGATCGGCCCTAAGGAGCGCCGAGAGGGAGGAATGAATGAGGGCTTATCGGAGGTAGCGTTCGACAAGGCCCGCCCACCTTCCCTGAGCCCTCAAAATGTGTTCCGCCGCTTCACGAACCGCGCCGCTGCCGCCAGCCGCTTTCGTGACTAACATGGCGACTTGCTTCACCTCGGGGCGAGCGTTCGCGGGAGCGATGGGAAAGCCAACACGGCGCAACACAGGGAGGTCGATAAGATCGTCTCCGATGTAGGCCACCTCTTCTTCACGAACTCCGGTCTTATGAAGAATCTCTTGGAGGGTCTCCAATTTATTGAGGCTCTTTTGGTGAACGATATTGATGTCTAGCTGCTTGGCGCGGATGGCTGTGGGCTCGGAGTAGCGTCCAGAGATAATGGCAATGGTAATGCCACTGCGCTGTAGATACTTGATCCCAGTGCCGTCGTAGACATTAAAGCGTTTAAACTCCTGGCCTTGGGCATCGAGGTAGATACCGCCATCCGTTAAGACCCCATCGACATCCAAGATGACCAATTTGACGCTCTCTGCGGACATTTCAAAACCTTCTTATCTTCTTCTCTACAAACTTGTGTTACTTGGCCCAACCAAGGAAGTCTTGGACGTCAATCATGCCAATCGCCTTGCCGTTTTCGTCGACGACGGGCAATTCATCAATGGCATATTCCTTAAGAATATGAAACGCTTCAGCTGCTAATTGATTCGGAGACACCGTTTTCGGATGGCTCGTCATCACCTCAGACATGAGCTTTGCCGTCACCCCGGTTTCGCTCTCCTTAACCATGATGGTCCTCAAGTCGCCGTTGGTAAAGATCCCAACCAAAACTCCATTCTCATCGGTCACAGAGACCGCTCCAGCGCGACTATCTGCGGTGATCATGATCGCATCGCGAACCGTCTGAGTCTTTAGAATAACCGGCGCCTGAGTCCCAGTACGCATGATTTCCGAGACCTTCATAAGCTTCCGCCCAAGCTCACCGGCGGGATGGAAGAAGGCGTAGTCTTCCCTGCGAAAGTTCTTGGCTTTTTGAACGGTCAGCGCGAGGGCATCGCCTAAGGCCAACATAGCCGTGGTCGTGGTCGAGGGCGCTAAACCGAGGGGGCAGGCTTCGTCGAGCTTGCCGATGTGAAGCACAATATCGCTGTGTTTGGCCAAGGGGGAATCGAGCTGCCCTGTGATCGCGATCAACGGAATATCACGCTTCTTGACAGGATCGATGAGCTCGCAAACTTCTCGGGTCTTACCGCTGTTCGACAGAGCGATGACCACGTCGGTCGGACAGAGGCGCCCCAGGTCGCCGTGAAGCGCTTCCCCAGCGTGCATATCGAAGGACGGTGTACCTGTCGAGGCGAGAGTCGCCGATATTTTTTGCCCGATCAAATGGGCTTTTCCCATCCCAGTGACGACCACCAAGCCTTTGCAGTTCAAGAGCGTGTCAACAGCGCGGGTAAAATTGTCATCGAGAATCTGGGCAAGTTTATCGAGGGCTTTGGCCTCATGCGCGATCACCGAGCTTGCGAACTCCAAATGGTCCATCGAATCCATTTCCTTAGTTTGTGGCGAGACATGTGTGAGGGCTCATGATGAAGCACTCAGTCGTCATCGTCGAGAGCGAGCTTCACCGCTTCTTCGTCGACGAGGCCTCCACCGTAAATAGCCAAACGCGTACAAACGCTTTTCAGTTGGCGTATGTTCCCATCCCACGGAAGCTTTTCCAACGCCGCGAGACCAGAATCGCTAATTTCTGGAGTGGGCACCCCAAGCTTTCCGGCTTCCTGAGCCAAAAATTGGCGGAGCAGCAACGGCATATCCCCGGTCCTCTCGCGGAGAGGTGGGAGGCGAATAGTGATCACGTTTAAGCGAAAGTAGAGATCTTCGCGAAAGCGCTTTTCCGAGATCATCTTTCGCAAATCGCGCCAAGTCGCGGCCACCAGACGCACCGAGACTTTGCGAGGGTTCGATTCGCCAACTCGGACGATCTCGCCTTCCTGAATGACACGGAGCAGCTTCACTTGTATAGACAGCGGCAAATCGCCGATCTCATCTAGAAAGAGCGTTCCCTTATCCGCCGCCTCGAAAAAGCCAGCTTTGTCGGAATGAGCGCCGGTAAATGCCCCCTTGCGATGACCAAAAAGCTCGCTCTCAACGATCGATTCGGTCAAGGTCGCCGTCGCGATCATGGGACCTTCAGAACGTTTACTCAGCCTATGCAAGCTCTGAGCAATCAGCTCCTTTCCCGTCCCTGTTTCTCCCGTCACCAGGACAGAGCAATCGGTACGGGCGATCTTCTTAACGGTCTTTAAGACGCGAGCCATCGCCGGGCATTGAGTGATGATCTCGGGGAACTCCGCCAGAATCGCCATGTCGTCTTCAGTCGGCGGCGAGCCTTCTGGACTGGCTGCCTCTCGGGCTTTCTCACCGCTCTCTTCGTCGAGCCCCCGTTTAATTAAGGCCGTTTTGACGCGGGTTCGAACATCGGCGATCTTAAAGGGCTTGAGAATGAAATCCGTCGCCCCTGCTTGCATCGCCTTCACCGCTGTCGGGACATCACCGTAGGCCGAAATCATGATGACAATAGGAACGGGGTTGAGGCCCAAGGCGTGGTTAAGGACCGCGAACCCATCTTGTTTAGGCATTCTCAAATCGGTCACGACGGCGTCGAAGGATTCTTTGCTCATACGGTCGAGGGCGGCTTGCCCGTCTCCCGCCATTTCGACCTTGTAGCCTTCTTTTTTAAGGACCTGTTGAAGGCC
>JARGOJ010001024.1 GCA_029210225.1 Planctomycetota bacterium | reverse complement strand
AGAGGCGAGCAACGGAGCGTGCTTCTTCGTAAACGCGAGCGATGACTTCGGCGGAGCCGTCTCCCATGAGGCGCTGTGGGCTGAGGGTTTTGACAACAACGGCGCGGTCCAAGGCTTCGTGATGGCCGAGATAGACGACGCCCATATTGCCGGCGCCAAGTTTTTTCCCAACGCGAACCGCGCCAAGCTTCACGCCTGGAGTGAGGATGTGGAGGCCGTGAGATTCGACAACAGGAACCAACCGGGTTGGAGACTTCGGATCGATTGGTTCGGGCAAGCCCATGCCTTGACTTCTTTTTCCAGTGCCCAGGATCATGGTTTGATCATCAAGGGAAGGTTGATTGGGTCTTGATTCACCAGGTGGAACACCATTCTTGAATGAATCCGGACCAACTTCAACCATGATTGTTATCCGTTACGTATAAAAGTTAACGTTCCTACTAAGAAATATTGCTCCGTTGTCCGTGGGGCGCAAGAGCACAATGAGTGGTTCTCGGCTTCCTTACAATTTTCAATCAAGCGCCTACAAGTTTATAACGCCCCGGGTCTAGTCTGGGTTTCGCCGGATCACCCAAATGAATGGTGAATGTAAGTTCAGGGCGTTCGTTAGATAGGAACTTTGTGACTCTGTTTCGAAGACCTCTTGCTTCATTCGTACTAATATCCCGATAATCTTCCCCTCAAACTCACCGCTCAGGATCTCTTATTACGGCGAGATCACGAGTCATTAGGACTGGCGAGGAAACAAGCCTTGTCCGATCTGAAGGAAATAAGAGACATGTTGAAGAATGCTATGTGGGCCTCATTGGCCATGCTAATCGCTGTTCCCCTGAGCGCCACCGCTCAAGACGGGACGACCACCGAGAAAAAACACAAGCTCGAGTATAAGTTCGCCCAGGGGCAGACCGATAAGTATCGCGTCCGCATCACAGGCTCGAACAGCGGCATGATGTCTCTGACCCTCAAGGGCGAGATGATGATGGAGCAAAAGGACAAGTCTTACGACGCTGACAAAAAAGTTGGCAAGGTCACTCAGAACATCACCTCCGTGAAGCTCAACCTCGATATGGGTGGGCAAAAGCAAGAATACGACACCGAAAAAGGTGGCGGCGCCGAAGGCAACCTGCTTAAGGGCGCAGCCGAGAACATCAAAGGTGAGTCGACCCTCACCGTTCAAGCAACCGGCAAAGTCGACAAGGTCGAGAGCAAGAAGTCGGCGAAGGCCAATCCTCTCAAAGCGGCCCTCGGCGCCTCAGCCATTCCTTACGACATGGTTCGCCTTCCTGCCAAAGAAGTCAAAGTCGGCGACACCTGGACCTTCACCTCGGAGAACAAGGTGAAAGATTCCATGGGCCAAGAGTCGGTCATGAAGATCAAATACACATACACCCTCAAGCGCGTCGCTAACAAAGATGGCGATGACATCGCAACGATCACTATGGTGATCACGCCAGACTTGAAAGTCATGCCTGGCGGCATGGGTGGCAAAGTGACCAAAGCCGGCGGCAAAGGTTCGGCCAGCTTTAACATGACTAAGGGCTACCTGCGCTCTTGCAACTACTCGGTGTCTATCGAAGGCAAGAGTGAGTTCGCCGAAGGCGACGCCGCTAAGATGAAGTCGAAGCAAGGCTTTAACATCCGTCGCATCGAGAAAAAAGAGAAGTAGGACTCGTCCTTTCTTCTCCCCGACCATGGAGACCTCTCAGGAATCATGATGACATCCCTCTTTTCGAATCCATGGTCGGGAAAATCGTCCCAAAGCCTCGGAACATCACTCCACCGCATCGTGCCCGGTTCGTTCATACCGACGATTTATCGACATGCGGGAGTGCTCTGGGGTGACTCGGCCGACGACGCTGTTCAAATATTGGATGGCGTATTCGACCCCGAAGCCATGCGCTTGAGCTTGACCTTAAAGCATGGCGAAGAGCCTCCCAAAAACATAGAAATAGTCGTTCCCGCTGGAACGGCCACGGCCTTACTCAGCAGCGTCGAGCAATCGATGGCAAAGCTCAGGCTACTCGATTCTTTGGGGGACTCTGAGCGAGCGCTCATCAATCAATGGAGTCGCTGCTTCGGTTCTTTGCCCTTAGCTGAGTTTCAGATAATCTGCGAATGTTATGAAGACATCGTCGCGGCGTATTCGACCTCTCCCGAAGCGGAGAAGCGTCTTGTACAACACAGCGCTCAGGCTCGGGCGGGCACCCTGCGAGATACTTTCCTGCGCTTGGCCTTAGGCGAGCGCCCTAGCTGCCGCCCCGTCTTCGCAAGGTCTCTGACCCTCCTCGGCCTGTCTCTTGGAGACTACGGCTTGGCAGAGCAAGGCTACGCGGCGATGAAGCAAAGCGGCTCTGGGGCGACCCCGCTCCTGCGAGCTCGGGTGGCCCTTGAGTTGGCTCAAGCCCGATTTCTAAGAGAGCACCTCAGCGGCTATTCCGCGTTGATCAAGCAGGCCTATGAGTTGACCCCAGAGGACCCCGTTGTGATTCGCCAGCGGGGCACGGCGCAGCTGGTCCTCAAAGAGTGGGCAGCCGCGGTGGAGACTTGGACTGCTCTCGTTGCTCAGTCACCAAAAGACATTCACTATCGCTACGGTCTCGGACAGGCCTATGAGGGCCTAGAAGAGAGCGAGAAGGCCCTTGAGACCTATGAGAGTCTGGTTGGCGACCTCTCTGGCCTTGAGTTGACGGAGGACCGCCGTGACTTGCTCGTCACAGTGCTCGGTCATGTGAGCGGGCTACAGATTCACCTTGGTCGTCATGATGACCTGGCGGAGACGGCGCGTCACTATGCGCCCATCTTCAGTCGAGAGCCGAAGCTGATCAATGTTTTGGTCTCGTCGCTGTTTATGATTTACAAGTATGAAGAAGGCGGACGCTTACTCGACGCGAGCTTGGCCCTCGACCCTGATAACCCCTTGGCTCACATCCTCAAATGCCGGAGTTTACTCGCCCTTGGGAATGCTCCCGCAGCAATTGAGAGCGCCCGAAAAGCGGTCGCCCTCGATGACAATCAGCCGCTCTGGAAGGTCGCATTGGCGGAGGCTTTGGTTGAGGGCAATGAGCACAAGGAAGGGAGCTTGTTGTTTGGCAAGCTGGCAAAAGAAGCCGGGGGAATGGTTCCATCAGGGACTTACATGGTCTTAGTGGCGGGGAAGCATGAGGCTGACGGAGAGTTTGAGAAGGCTGAGAAGTCTTATCGAGCAGCGGTGGGGACCTATTCAGAGTCGCACTTTACCCGGTCGGAGTATGGCGCGTTTTTAATATCACGAGAGCGCTACGCGGACGCGGTGGACT
>JARGOJ010001023.1:308-3300 GCA_029210225.1 Planctomycetota bacterium | reverse complement strand
ATCTCGAACTTCATAGACGAGCACTTTCAAAGCTTTATCCGCGATACTAACTCGATCTTTGGCCCTTTTTGCTTCTTGGTTGGCGAGGGTCGCGTTCTTGTCCGCTCTCACTGCCTGGGCCGTGGCTTCTCTTGCCTTTGTATCTGCCCGCTTGGCTTCTTTTCGAGCTTCAGACGCTTTTGCATCCGCTAACGCGGCCTTTTCCATTGTGAGAATTTTTTCATTTGTCATGTTTAGTACGTAATTGGAGAAGCCTAAAACAGAGAACGCGATAGCGGCCATAATGACCCACTTTAAGGATTTCGACGCGATCTGTGTTTGTCGACGACGTCGTATCTTTGCTGAGATTGCCTTTGAAAGGAATTGATTGGACTCCGCATCTTTAACGCTCGATAGTTGTGTTTCAGCGAGTGCAATATCTCCAAAGGACAAGGCCGTTCGTGCATATGAATAATGGGCTTTTGAAGCATATTCTCTTGCCTCTGGGTTGCCCGGCCAGAGAGTCAGCGCTTGTTTAAAACCGTTGACTGCTTCAGCAAAATCAGAAAGGACTTGGCTCTTTTCTTTCGTTGTCTGAGATTCTGATTTCTCAACGGCGGATGTTTGAGATTCACAAGAGAAAAGAAGCTCGCGAGCCGAATTAGAAATGTGAGAACTTTCTCGGTGTGACAAATAGATATTGATCGCAGCTTGGAAGGATTGAACGGATTCAAATCTATCGAGAGGATTCTTAGCAAGTGCTTTGCAGCAGAGGTTGGCCAATTCGCGAGGAGTGTCACTGGGAAAACTTGGAGTGACTCCCTGGGACGCAGCCAACAAAGTGGCCATGAGATTGCGGCCTTTGTGAGGCGGTTCTCCAGTTAAAATTTCATGAAGGATGGCGCCTAGGAGATAGATGTCCGTGTGTGGCCCAATCATCTCAGCAATTCCATCGACTAATTCGGGGGCCATGTATGAGGGAGTTCCACAAGGGCTTTGGATGCTTTCTTTTGGAAACGCACGTATCTTTCCTCCAGCCTTTTTTCTTTCTGTTTTACTTCGGAAGTCAACCGCAATGCCCCAGTCCATGACTAAGACTTCACCAAATTCTCCGACAATGATGTTTTCTGGCTTGAGATCGAGGTGAGCAATACCTTTTGAATGTGCTAGAGCAATGGCATTGCAAACGCTGATTAGAACTTGTAGGTGGGTGAGCAAGTCTGTGGAATGAGTTGTAGGGCTTTCATTAAAATTGCTACCATTCTTCGTTTCCGGTTTAGTGCCAGCCTTGAGAAGATCCTGCCAAGTCTTTCCTCCAACCCGTTTCATGGTCATCATTATCTGACCATTAGGGCTGACTCCAAGCTCATGAACGGGGACGATGTTGGGGTGATCGAGATACGCAGTGACTCTAGCTTCGGCGATGAATCGCTTGTTGTTTTGCTCAGAGATGTTTCCAAACAATGTCTTGATAGCGACTTCTCGTTCCAGGCTCGTTTGCTCTGCAGCATAAACAACTCCCATGCCTCCGCGACCAATCTCCTCTGTAACCTGATAGCCGGCGGCTTTGTCATGGTTGACATTTTGTCCGATGAGATTGTGAGCGGGAGCAACGTTCTCTTCAGAGTCCGGACAAGTTTTGTTCAAATTTGGACCTTTCCATTTATGAGTGCTTTCAAAGCTCAGAGAGTCTTGGTTGGTGTCGGTCGAATGAGTCAAGTCCTTTGTATCGGGTGGGAGCGTGCCTAAACCAGAAACGGTCAATGCTTGACCAACTTTTAAATCAACGAAATCGAGCATTCGTTTGGAGGCGAATGTTTGACGACTATCACCATTCTCAAGGTCGGCTTCTGGAATCTCCTTACGCCAAAGTTTGAATCGTTCTTCATTGTTCTCTTGCATCACTTCTCCAGACACATAGCAGGACCGTCGCTGTGGACGACATCATTTTAATCTGTTGGTTCATGAATTTCATGCGGGACGAACATTCCTTTCGTATCTGGTCTGGAATGGCGCGTTCGTAATAGGGGCTTGGAAAGCTCTCTTCGATAGAAGGCGTAACAACGGGCGAGCGAACAAAGGTTGGTGAGGATTGGAGTTTGTCAGGCTAAAAAGGGGAGATGAAGACTCCAGGCCAGAACAATAAATGCTATCTAGCAGGGGGCTATAATCCGAACAATAGGAGACTAATTTGGGTGAGGGGCGAACGAAAAAACTGCGAACAGTTCATCGACTTTCTTGATCGACTAATGGACTATTATCCGAAGAAGAAAATCACCCAATACTCGACAAGTCCAGTATTGATTGCAGTTGGAAGACAATCAGTTGGCTTGAAGGCTATGGAGGAACGATCGGATTTCACTTTTTGCCGCCGTATTGTCCTTCAGAAAACAAGATTGAACGATTAATAGTGAACCTTCACGCAGACGTAATCAGAAAGCATTGTTGTAGGCTTGGCTAGAAGCCGAGGTGAGTTATCCTACGATCAAAAAATTATGGCACAGATTGTGAATTTCGTCGAATAATGCCCTTCTGAATAGAAGAGGTCCTTTTGAGGATGCTTCGGAATGCAGGCTATCCTGAACTTGTGGAGACCTTGTGCGATAATCAGCGACCAAGTCTTATTGCATGGTATTTTGACAGGCACCATCCAGTGTTTCGTTAGCGCAAGGTAGAGCATGGTCGATCAACACGAGAGCAGTGAAGACACGCGGATCAGCGAAGATTTTGACAGTACATGTGTTGGAGAGACTTTGCGGCCCAATTCCTTGGTCCGTCGGGGGAAGGTTCTCACCGATTTTACGCTGACCAATCAAGATACCTTGGGATCAGCGACGGCTTTGAATGCCCATCGTGAGAGCATCAGCATCACTCCTATCGACAATCAAGATCGTTCCGATGCCAGTGCGGGCGCGAATTCCCAGGTCTCTATGGGAGCGTCGCCAGAGATAAAAAGTGAATCCATGGATTCTGCTGGCATAGAAAATCGGGAATTCGAGTTAGGGGAAGAGAT
>JARGOJ010001023.1:0-298 GCA_029210225.1 Planctomycetota bacterium | reverse complement strand
TACAAGGCCAGGCAGAACAACCTCAATCGTCAGATCGCGATTAAGACCTTGCTTTCCGTCAATCCAGATCCTGTGGAGAAGCAGCGCTTTTTTTCGGAGGCCGAAGTCACGGGTTTTCTCGATCATCCCAATATTGTCCCCATCCATGACCTCGGCGTTTCCCAAACAGGGCAACCTTTGCTCGCTATGAAGCTGGTGGGAGGACGGCCCTGGTCGGACCTGTTGAAGCCTCAAAGTGAGGATGGGGCTGTTGCGAAGAGTCTGACTGAACACTTGGAGATTCTGCTCAATGTCAGCA
>JARGOJ010000038.1:18584-20653 GCA_029210225.1 Planctomycetota bacterium | reverse complement strand
TGGGCATGGCTTGAGAACAGGGTCAGACGCAGGGGTGGGACTGGTGAAGAACAGCCGTGCGAACTCTAATTCTTTAAGTGGCTTCTATTGCCGTACGACCCCCAATTCGAGTTACATTGATTGTACGGCTGAAGGGAATAGGAAGAATGGCTTTCATATCCTCTACACCAGCAAGGTGAGCTTTGTTCGTTGTGAGTCGACATTCAATGGGAATGATGGCTTTCTTGTTCAAGAGGGCGCATCAGGGACATTGACTTCTTGCAAAGCTTTTAATAACAAGAGTAGCGGGATTGTTGCGCTCTCGAAAAAAGCGCGGATTCTAGCGAAGAATTGTGAGGCGAGCCGGAACAAATACGGGTTCTTTATCACCTATAATAGTGAAATGACAGGGACGGGATTAACAGCCAGGGACAATAGCGCGAACGGCCTTGTTGTCCAGGAGAAGAGCCTCGCTAAGATATTTCAATCGACCATCACCAGCAACAAGGCCCACAATCTTTGCTTAGTGAGGGGTTCGGAATTGATCGTGGAAAGCTCAAGCTTCGATAAAGAGGGGCCGCTCTTTTTATACAAAGATAAAGACTCGAAGATCACCATCAAAGGCGATTGACTGAGCTTGCTTGGAAAGCTTGGCCTTAGAGCTTCTTCTTTAGACGGCGAAAGCGCCGCTCAATGCGCTTGGATTCTTTGATGACCTGATCGGAATTGACCACCGGGTCGTCTTGGTATTCATCGTGATGGTGCTTGTGGCCATGACCGTGACCGTGGCCGTGATCATGATCGTCGTCATCATTGTCGACGCTGGCTAGGGCAACAATGGCAACGACAACGAGCAGGTATTTGGAGCCTTCAACGAGCACGTAGGCGGTGTCTTTAGCGACGCCTTTAAGGGCGTCAGCGCCCTTTTTCGCATCTAAGTCAAATCGGACCGTCACGCGGCGCCGCTCGGGGAGGGTGAATTCTTCTTGGAGAAACTGACCGTCTGGGGTTGTGAGCTTCACGAGGGAGGGCCCTGGAGTCACAGTCTCAAACTTTAGGGCTTTGTCAGCGACCGTCTTCTTCCCAAGGGTCTTATCGGTCTTTGATGAGATCAGAACGCAGTTGAGCCCGCCGACCAAGTGCTTCTCGCCGCTGTCGTCCGTCCAATAGCCCTTCACTGCAACATAGGGAGCCACGCCTCCGGTTCTGTGTGTCTTCGCGGAGCTGCTTTGACAGGCTGTGCTGGAGACGAGTAAGGCGAGGCAAAGAAGGGTATAGAAATGGGAGGACAGCTTAGTCATGGGATCTCACTTATTTCGCGGGAGAAGGGTCAGGCTGTTTAGGATTGAGCGCTTCATTCGAGTTTATCGTTTTCCTCGGATAGAGCACTCATTAATGAGGAAGTTTCGGATGCGCTGGTGACGGCGCGGGTCGATGCTCGATGAGAAGACGAGGCGCCCGAAGCGATGGTGAATGCTGCCGACGATGTCGTTTTCTTCAAAGAACTGTCGGATGCGAGGAGTGTAGTCCTTCCAGAGTCCTTCCACGATGACATCGCGGTCTTTGAAGACGCGGATTTTTGCTTTTGAGAGAAAGAGCATAAGCAGAGGACCCGTTCCTTTTCTTTCTGAGGGCGTTGGCCAATTATAGCCTTGTCTGGCCTTTGAGAGCAGTCCCAGTGACCTTCTTGGCCTTTTAGGGAACTTTGCTCAGAAACAGAGGGTTAAGACAGGGAGGAGAGGGCTTATGACTAAGAAACAGGGTTTTTGGGGCATGGCCTTGCTCCTCATTTTGGTCTCAGGGAGCGCTCTCTTTGGGCACAGCAATCATGAAGATTCTGTTGTCAGGGAACACTTGGGTGAGGGGCAGCGTCTGGCAGAGGCCATCTGCCTTAAAAGCTTGCAAGACGGCTCTTTTCCTGTTTATGGGTCGAGTTTAGAAGACGCGTTGGGCGATCAGAAAGCCAATTTTGACTCTGAAGTGATTTCAGCTTGGCGCTGGATAGACAATGGATTGTATTCCAAGTGTTTATTCTATAGCTCCCGCAGGGGAAGCGACCTCTTCTTGTTTATCAAAGACCAGGGCCAGGG
>JARGOJ010000038.1:10746-18535 GCA_029210225.1 Planctomycetota bacterium | reverse complement strand
CACGACAAAATGAGACCTCATAAGGACGGAAACTGCAATATTCACAAGGGTAAGGGCTCGAAATGTATGAAGCGCCTCCTCCTTCTCAAGTTCAAGTTTGATGCGAAAGAGATTCGAAAGCGGAAGCTTGAGCGCGTTCTCTTCAGAAAATAGTCGAGGTTTTGGAGCGGTTAACGACAGAAGGGAGCAAGCGAATCCCTTGCTCCCTTCTGTGATTGTGTCTTACGAGGCGTTTCAACTCTTCTTATAGAGGTGCTCAAAGCGCTTCTTATCGATGGCTTTCATGTAGGCTTCGTTCGGAGACACGATGCCTTCCTTGAGCTTCTCCATGATGCTGTCGTCCATGAGCTGCATGCCTTCACCACGGTTCGCTTCGATGTAACTGGGGATCTTGTGGATGTTTCCTTCACGAATGATGTTCGAGAGGGCGGGGCTACCAATCAAGATCTCGTTCACAGCGCAGCGACCTTTTCCATCGGTGCGACGGAGTAGGAGCTGGGAGCAAACACCAGCGAGGGACACCGCGAGCATGGTGCGAATCTGCTCTTGCTGCTCTTCGGGGAACACGTCGATGACCCGGTCGATGGTCTTGGCGGCGTTGTTGGTGTGAAGGGTTCCGAAGACGAGCTGACCCATCTCGGCGGAGCTAATGGCGAGGCCAATCGTTTCAAGGTCGCGCATCTCACCGACAAGGATCACGTCGGGATCTTCCCGGGCACAAGCTCGCAGGGCGGCGGAGAAGGAGTTGGTGTCGTTGCCGATTTCTCTTTGAGTGAGAACAGAGCTCTTATTGTCATGGACGAATTCGATCGGGTCCTCAATGGTCACGATGTGGCGCGATGTGGCGCGATTGATTTCGTCGATCATGGCCGCGAGTGTGGTTGACTTACCCGAGCCTGTGGGACCCGTGACGAGCACGAGACCGTTTGTCAGGTGGCAGAACTTTCGTAGCACTGGGGGCACGTTGAGGTCTTCGATGGTCATGATCTTGGTCGGAATAATCCGGAAGACCGCGCCGATGCCGTGTTGCTGCATGAGGTAGTTGCAGCGAAAACGCGCCAGGTTGGGGACTTCGTAAGCGAAGTCGAGGTCCCAGTTCTTCTGGAAGTGAGTCTTCTTGCGCTCATCAAGGATCTCAAAGAGAAGCTTGGTGGCTTCGGCGTTGCTGAGGGGGGGCATATCGAAGGGTTCGAGGCGCCCGTGAATACGCATTTTCGGTGGTTGGCTCGCGAGGATATGGAGGTCGGAGCCGCCCTTGTCGTTCAGCGCTTTGAAAAATCGATCAATCGTTGCCATGGCCTTTGTCTTTCTTCCAAATCACTTAAACAAACGAGGATT
The DNA here is from genome assembly GCA_029210225.1 of Planctomycetota bacterium. Classification (GTDB taxonomy): domain Bacteria; phylum Planctomycetota; class J058; order J058; family JARGOJ01; genus JARGOJ01. The sequence continues at coordinate 17,197 of JARGOJ010000038.1, read as the reverse complement.
CGTGGCGCAGCCGCGAGCTTCTTCTAAGGTGATGATCTTCTGCGATAGCAGATCTTTCAGGGTGTCGTCCATGAGTCGCATTCCTTGCTTCTTACCGGTTTGCATGACGGAGAAGAGCTGGAAGGTGCGTCGTTCGCGAATCAAGTGAGAGACAGCGGGAGTCGTGAACAGAAGCTCATAGGCCACGATACGACCGTTGCCGTCGGCCCGTTTACAGAGCTGCTGAGAAATGACGCCTTTGAGTGATTCGGAGACCATGGCGCGAATCTGGGCTTGTTCCTTGGGAGGGAACACGTCGAGGACCCGGTCGATGGTTCGTGTCGCGTTGGTGGTGTGAAGGGTTCCGAAGACAAGGTGTCCGGTCTCAGCGGCGGTGATCGCCAGACGCACGGTGTCCAAGTCGCGCATCTCACCGATCATAATCACGTCGGGGTCTTCACGAAGGGCGGCCCGGAGAGCGTTGCCCCACGACTTTGTGTGAAGGTCGATTTGGCGCTGAGTGATGTTACAGCTCTTTGATTCGTAGATGTACTCGATGGGGTCTTCGAGGGTGATGACATGATCTTTGCGGTTGGCGTTGATCAAGTCGATAAGCGCCGCCAGGGTCGAGGACTTACCCGAACCTGTGGCGCCAGTCACGAGGACCATACCTTGGTGGAAGGTGGTGAACTTCTCAAGCTCTTCAGGCATGCCGAGGAATTTGAGGGATGGGACTTCGTCTTTAATAACGCGGAAGACTCCGGAGACGCCGCGGCGTTGCTTGAGAATATTGGTTCTGAATCGGCCAAGCTTGGGACCGAGGTCGACCCCGCCGTCCCAGTCGTTCAGGGCGCAGAACTTATCCCATTCTTTGTCGCGAACGGAGGACGACAAGAGCTTTTGCGCGGTCTTATCGTCGAGGACCGGCATGGTCTTGAAGGGGACGATGCTGCCGTGAAGGCGCATAAAGGGCTTGGCGCCGCAGGACAGGTGCAAGTCGGAGGCGCCGAGATCTCGGGCTTTCTTAAGCATCTGTTGCATAAGCTGGGTGGATTTCGCGTCGCAGGGGCGCGGTGAGTGAGGGTAGCTCTCTTCCTCTTCATCAATGAGGGTGACTTCCCTAAGATTTGATTTAGCGGCTTGTGGAGCGGCGACGGGCTCGTCGTCATCGTCGCCCATATTGAACTCTTCAACTTGAGGAGCAGCAACAGGGGCGGGCGCGGGTGCGGGCGCTGGAGCCGGAGCGGCCCCATTGGGATCTTGACCTCGGGCGATGCGCTGGGCTTGTTCTTCGGTCGCCCCCGCTTTCATGATGTGTTTTTCTTGGGCTTTACGAACGGAGCGATATTGCTTCTCGTTAATAAAGTTCTTGGCTTTGGCGATAGAGCCAAAGTCATGCTTCCCGTCGCTTTGTCGAGCGCGCAGCGCCAGGCATTCCTGGTACTGTTCTTTGCTTAAGAGTTTATTGTGAAGAGCGATACGACCAAAGAGGAGCTCTTCTTTTGTAGGTTCTGCCATTGTCTAGCCCTTAATTCCCCAGCTACAAATCGACGGTTCGCGTCGGCACTTCATTGAAAAAGCACGTTATTTAACCATTCCTTGCCTTCGGACACAAAATAGAGCTGTAAATAACTCGGAAGCTTGTCCATTAAAGTGGCGACGAGATCAGACTTTATTGAGTGGTGGCAAGGCTTTCAGCGGCGATATGGATTTTCCGTCTGTGCTCATTCTCGATGTCTGTAAATCGCAGATTGAAGCGCAGTCCGTCTTGATTGTCGAGGGTTTCGAAGCCGACGATGGCGGCTCGGGCCAAGATCGGTTCAAGGAAGGCCGGAACTTCTATTCTCAACCAGAGCTCATCTCCCTGAGACAAGGTCGCGGCCGCGTCGTCTTCTCCGTCGAGAGAGAAGGAGACGTTTTGGGAGTCGAGTTGAATGAGGGGATGTTCTTGGACGGTGTCGTCGGGGAAACCTCCGCTGGCGAAGCGCAGAGTGCACTCTTGCACTTTGAAGCGGTTTGAGACAAAGCGGGCGGTCTTGGTTTCTTCGACGTCTCTTATAGGATCAAAGCTCGCGCTCGGCATGGGTATGGAGTTGGGGTCGAGGGCGTCGCGGATATAGCGAGGCATGAGGTCGTCCGATTGGAGGCCGAGGTCACCGAAGACTCCAGACGATTTGAAGCTCGATCCCATACCGATGGGCTCTTGGACGCTCTCGTTGTCTTCGAGCCATTTGGGGGGAATGAGCTCGCCAGAGACGCCGGGGCCAGGAGTGGAGCGTCTCTTTGACGAGATGGATTGAGTGTTGCCGATTTCTGAAATGCTGATTTCGTTGACATCGCTCGACTCAAGCTGGTCGGGGACGATGATTTTGTCTTCGTGGGGTTTGCGACTTTTGATTTTCGAGGACACTTTGGAGTGTCGTTCGTTGCTGGAGCGCGAGGTCTCACTTGATCTAGAGCTCAGGGACGACTTACTGGTCTCGGAGCTTCGGTCGGCGCGCTGCCTGCCGCTTGTTTTGGCTTCTTTTTTCAAGTCGCGAGATCGTCGGGTTCCCTTTTTCTTGGTCTTTTGACGTCCTGAGTGACGCTTTTCGGAGGACGACGTGACGGGTTGGCGCTTGGAGCTGCTGCGACTGCGTTCACCTGAACCATCGCGGTCGTTCTCGGAGCTGGCGGTGGCTCCTCGACGCTTCCTCGTGCTCTCTTCGACTTTCTTGCGCTTGTGCTTTCCTGTTTTTTTCTTGCGGCGGGCTTCACCGCTGCCCTCTTTGCGTCGATTCTCGGAGCTGTTTTCACGAGTTCGAGTTTTCTTGGGGGTGATTCCGGATGAGTCTTTGAGCTTTTTGCGCGCTTGTTTTGCGGCTTGCTCGCCGACTTTCTTGAGCCCGTTCCAGGCTTCTTTGGCCTTTTGCTGACTCTCTTCGATGTCGCGGTCTGAGTTTTCGGCGACTTGTTGCTCAAGCTTAGCGGCGCGAGCGAAGCGGCCGATGAGTCGAGCGCATATGAAGGATGCCTCGCAGATGGTTTTGATTCCACGGGTGGGGAGGGGCAGAAAGACCTGACAATAGTCGCGGAGGTCTTCCCGAGCATCGACGCCGCCGACTGCTAAGACTTTGACGGAGGCCTTCTTGGCGATTTTGAGGATCTTCTTAAGCTGAGAATTTTGGCCGTCGTGGATGAGGGCCAAAATCATGTCTGATTCGTTGAGGTGACGAGCCAAGTCTCTGACTTTGCGGGGGTATGATCGGGGCACTCGGACCGGGTCGTCGGCGCTGTTGACGCCTTCGAAATCTTCGGTGAAGGCGTCGTTCATAGAGACGGGGACGACAGGCCAGGAGCGCAAGAACTCATTGGCGATGAGGCGAGCGAGGCCATCGAGCTGACCTTCGCCAACGACAAATAGACGTGCGTCCGCTTGCTGAACCCTGTTGAGATACTCGCCGATCTTCTGAAAGCGAAGGACCTGACCTCGAAGGTGATCACGCAACCGTTTTTGGTCGGCTTCTAATTTTTCAATAAACTCGTCCACAAAAATCCTGATTGAACTTCGTAGTATTCCCTCTTAAATATACAGTTACCTTGCGGATTCCACTAACATCAGTCTCAATCGTCAATAGAGTCTGATTTCCCAAGCCAAGGCTTGACAGCACGGTGAGGGCGTTCAATCCTTATTGGGGTTCGCGAAGGCGACGGCTGACACTATCTCAACAAAATTCAACACATCAAGGAACCGACCATGAAACTTCAAATCGCGATCCCGCTTTTGATCTCGGTCTGCTTTCTCGGGTCTATGACCAATAGTTACGCAGAAACGATCAAAACGATTGACGGAAGTTTTAACGAAAATGTGGTCTCGATTCTCCAGAAAGACAACGTTGCTGTTGTCGCGACGGACAAGCAGAACATTCCTCTCGCCAGCGTCCGTTCGATCGAGTTCAACCCACGCTCTAAAAAGGTTCCCCAGGAATCTCCGATCATCATTTTGACAAACGGAGACCGGATTCGCGGCCAGATAACCGGAGGAAGCGATGAGTCTCTTAAGATTCGCACTGTTTCTTTGGGCCGCCTAGAGATTGAGCTGGAGAAAATCCGCGCTGTTGTCTTGAAGCATGACATGGACTTCCGGGAAGTGGAGAAGCGCCTCCGTCAGAAGACCGACAAAGACTTGATTTATCTCCGCTCAAACAGCCAGGCCGGAGGAGTGCTTGAGCAAATCGGAAAAGAGGAAGTGGCCATCGAAGTCGACGGCGCTGGCCAGCTCAAGATCAAGGTCGCCAAAATTCAAATGATCCTCATGAGCCTCATCGAAGAGCCTAAGAAGCTCGGCAAGGGCAGCCATGTGCGCTTGAAGTTGCTGGACGGCAGCTCCGTTCACGGCGTCTTCAAAGAGGACGACAAAGGCACTATGGTGATTAACAACTTGCTGAACCCAAAGCTCACCGTGGCCCACACTGACATTCTTGAGATGCTTGTCCTAAACGGCTCGTTCCTCTATCTGTCCGATATGAAGCCGACAAAGGTTGTGCAGAAGTTTCCCGAAGGCTTTCAGTTTTATCCTGACCGTTTTGGCTGGAAGAAAGACCGAAGCGTCCGTGGAGGCATCCTAAAATTGGGGGGCAAGAGCTACGAAAAAGGCTTGGGCGTCCACTCTTATTGCTCTTTAACCTTCAAGCTCGGTGGTCAGTACAAAGAGTTTCGTTCGATCATTGGCCTCGACGATTCCGTCCGTTTTCGTGGAAAACCAGGAATGGGATTTGTTCGTTTTCGCATTCTGGTGGATGGCAAGCCCGTGAAAGAACATCCTGAGGGCCTCTTGATGGAAAAAGGTGAGAGCCCGAAGAAAATAGTCATTAACGTTGCAAAAGCCAAGACTTTGACTCTTGTTGCGGATTACGGCCCACTTCTTCATATCTTAGGTCGCGCCAATTGGGCCGATGCTCATCTGATTCGGGAAAGCAAAGAATAGTTTCGCCTTCCCAAAGGGCCGCGAACAATATAAAAAGCGGCCGTTTGAAAGTTCTCTCTAAAAAGGGTCGGTAACATGACTGCGCCAACCATCAAGCCTAAGCGAATTTTTGGCATTGCAGGGGGTTCTGGTTCAGGCAAGTCAACCGTGGCAAGAGTTGTCTTTGAACACTTTGGACCTGAGGATGTTCAAATCCTCGACCAAGACTCGTACTATCGAGATAACTCTCATCTCTCCATGGATCAGCGCCGACTGATCAACTACGACCACCCTGAAGCCTTTGATGAAGACCTCTTTGTCGAGCATATCCTGAGCCTTAAAGAAGGTCGCTCGATTAACTGCCCGGTCTACGACTACGCTCAGCACACACGGTCGGAGAAGATCAAAGTTATTGATCCATGCCCGATCCTGATTGTTGAAGGTCTTTTGGTCCTCGCCATTCCTCGAGTTCGCGAGCTGCTAGACGTCAAGATTTTCATCGACACGCCCTCGGATATTCGCTTCATTCGTCGCCTTTGTCGCGATACAAAAGAGCGGGGCCGCAGCACAGATTCTGTGATCGCGCAGTATCAAAAAACCGTGCGCCCCATGCATTTGGCCTTTGTTGAGCCGTCTAAGCACTACGCTGAAGTGATCTTTCCTGAGGGTTTTAATGACAATGCTCAGGAAATGCTGAACGCAAAAATCAGGCAGCACATTAAGGCTCAGACTCTGATAACATCAGCGCAGAAGCTCTAACTATCCTCCCCATTTATCAGGATCCTTCACACTTTCTCTAAAGTGAGCAGACACCATGCCTGGGCCCATATTAAAAGAAGACGATCCCCTCTACGGACCTGTCGATCTAGAGTGGATTCGGTCGCAGTTAAAATCGATCACTCCCGATGAATACCTCGCTCGCTATAACTGCCCGGGCTTGTTATTAAGCTTGAAGGCCTCAAACGTCGAAAAGCTCTCGGCCGGGAAGATCAGCTCCGGGGACACGTTTCGGGGGGTTCAAAGCAAGGAAGAGCTGAATCGCTTCGGCCTCGTGCTCATAACCAAGCGCCCCCGCAATACACAGCTACCTCTCATGATCACTGTCGGACGCTCTGAGTCAGTCGATATTGCCCTGAACTTTCCCACCATCTCCAAGCTCCACGCCTTCTTCTATAAGGTCCAATCAAACTGGGTTCTCGTTGACGCCGGCTCATCCAATGGAACCATTGTTGAGAATAAGACCTTGAAGCCCAGGGCTCCACACACCCTCAGAGAAGGCCACACCATCGACTTTGGTTTCGATGTCTCCTGCAAATTCATGCACGCAAAAAACCTCGTCTCTTTTCTCTTCGAGTGACAAGAAAACAACATTCATGACAAGAATTGTCAGGTCCTCGAACTCGCCTCTCTGGACTCTGTTTTCCTTCTTCCCTAGAATGGTCATTCTCGCCCATTCCAAGCGGTACTTTGGGTGACTAAAATATTTGATCCTGTCAGGCATGCGGATTGCAAAACACAGCGAAAAGA
>JARGOJ010000038.1:0-10736 GCA_029210225.1 Planctomycetota bacterium | reverse complement strand
GATTAAATTAGACAAAGTGTGTCTTTCATATCGCAGCGGCTTCTAGCGACTGAGCAAACAGGTGCTCAAATCCATCTCTTTCACCACCGAAGAGAACACCATCACAGGTTACCTCGGTGTGAACGGAGCGGGAAAGACGAGCACCATTAAACTGGTCGCTGGAATCAACCGTCCAAACTCCGGTGAAATTACCGTGAATGGCGAGTCGCCGTACGAGAATGACACGCGCCATAATATTGGCTACCTCCCCGAAAATCCCTATTTCTACGAGTACCTCACTCCCCGAGAAGCCCTCGATCTATACGGCAAGCTCCATGAAATGGACCGAGATCTTCGCCAAAAGAGAGCAGAGGAGCTGCTCGATCGCGCTGATATGCTTCGTTACGCCGACCAGCAAGTTCGCGGATTCTCTAAGGGAATGAGACAGCGACTTGGCCTGGTTCAAGCGCTGATCCACGATCCAAAGCTGCTCTTACTCGACGAGCCCCTCACCGGACTCGACCCCATGGGCCGCCTCTTGCTCCGCGATTTGATCCTGTCTGAGAAGTCTAACGGACGGTCGATCTTCTTCTCTTCCCACGTGCTCAGCGATGTCGAAGCGATCTGTGACAACTTGATCATCTTGAACGGCGGTCAGATCGCCTTTGCCGGAGCCCAATCAGAGCTCCTCGGCCAGATAAAGAGCAAGGCCACTCGCATTCGCTTTCTCGGCCCAGAGTCGCTCCCAGAGAGCATTCAAAACTTGCCTTGGTCTGTTAAACCGAGCAAGGCCAGTCGAGGCTTCGAGGGCCAGGTTTCAACTGTGGAGGAAGGCCAAAAAGTGTTGGCTGCTCTTCATAAAGAAGAAATGACGGTCCTGACCTTCCAGGCCACGGGCTTGTCTTTGGAGGAGTACTTCTTAAAGACCTTTGGGGATCACCAGGGGAAAGCCTTGGAGGGAAAAGATGCAGTCAAAGAGTCCGCTCTAGTGGAGGATAAGTCATGAAGAGTAAAGTGATTCGGACTCTCGCGATCGCCGAAAATACCATTCGAGAATCTCTACGCAATCGCATTGTTTACGCTCTCCTCGGAACAACGGCGCTGGTTATGTGCCTGTCTCTGGTGCTTGGCTGGGTCACCGTTGAGGCTGAGGATAAGCTGCGCATTGTCGCCAATCTTTGCCTCTCAGCGATTGTCCTCTTCGGCACCATCGCCTCGATCTTTCTTGGCACTAACCTCATTTATCAAGAAGTTCAGCAACGCACCATCTACACCCTCCTCGCCCGGCCCTTGAGTCGAGGCGAGTTCATTGCAGGGAAATATCTGGGTTTGATCGCAGTCAATGGGATTTGTCTCTTGGCCACCGGGTCATTTTTCCTGGTCTTCTTCATGTTGAATGGGGGAGAGATCACGCTGACTTTAGTGGAGGCGCTTTATATGACCTTCATCGAGCTCTCAGTGGTGACGGGAATTGCGCTGCTCTTCTCGGTGGTGGCGCACCCGATTGAAGGCGCCGTCTTCGCTTTCGTGGTGACTATGGTGGGACATTCAACGGGGGACTTGATCACCCTGGGTGAAGAGATTGTCGCCCGTGAGAAGGGTGAGGTTGGCTTGTTCACGACTTTGACTTTGAAGCTGCTTGATTTGCTTTACATCGTTTTGCCAAACCTCAGTAACTTCAACCTGAGAACAGAAGCGGCGGCGAACCTCGCCGTGCCTACGAGTTTTCTAGGGCAGAGCACGCTCTACGCTATGGTTTACATGTTGATTCTCTACCTTCTCGCGTCCTGGAGCTTTTCGAGGAAGATGCTGTGATGAAATGGATCTTGCGGAGTTTGCTCATTGTCGGGCTCTTTGGTCTGATCAGTTGGAATCAACGCTCGCTCGATGAGACGAAAGAACAGGAAGAAGATAAGAAGCCCAAGTTGCTGCTGATGCCCAAGCGCGGCGTGATGAAGGTGCTGTCTTTTGGGCACGGTTCCACAGCGGCCGATCTCTTGTTTGTGCAGGCGTTGAATTACGTCTTGCGGGACATTGAAAAGAAGCCAAACCCGCGCTATCTCAATCGCCTCTTTGAGACCATGGTCGCGCTGGATCCTCAGGCGGAGTCTCGCTATACGACAGGGGCGCTCTTCCTGTCTGCGGTCGCGCAGCGGCATCAGGCGGCGCTCAATCTCTTAGAGAAAGCCGATGGGCGGGCTTACACACTGAATATTGAAAACGCGGTCTTTCGAGGGCCGCTCCCTCAGGAAGATCAGAAAGAGGATTGGCTCGATTTTAAGCAACGTTTGATTCATAAGTACAAAACCGTACGAAGCCTTCATCCTGACCATCCGAGATCGTGGATGATCAATCGATCGAGGTCGACTTTCTTTATCACAACCCGTCGTGACAATTTGAGCGGGGGCCGTGAATTTCTCGCTGGGTCGAAGGCTAAAGGGCTGACTGAGGAAGAACGGGAGGCCTGGAGAAACTGGGGCAATTCGCTTGTCAAGGTCGGTAATTCGATGGACAAGCCGAGCCGCCTCTATCTTGTGATCAACGAGTATAAGAGGAATATTCAGCAAACCAGCGAAGAGCGATTGAAGGCTAGCCTCCAGAAGCGCTTGAACGCGGTTCAAGCCCGATTCGAAGAGTCGATGCTGGAGATACATGCGAAAAAACTGGTGCAGAGGAAAGGCGTTTGGCCAAAGAGCCTTGAGGACATGAAGCGCTTGGCGGCTGACCAACCGAACACTTTGGATTTTATCGAAAAACTTGACAAACCCTACGCTCCTGACAGCCCGGAAGACTATGTTTTCTTCCCTGATGGCCGCATCCGCTCTCCAACTCGAGTTGTGTTCTCAACGCAAACCAAGCTCTTGGAGCGTTTTCGAAATTTTCAAGAAAGCAACAATCGACGCTTCCCGAAATCGTTCAAAGAAATGGGGATTGACCCGGAAAAAGATCTTCCTAAGGAAGTGAGAGTTTCTTACGACTCTGCGACAGGCGAGTTTGAAGTCTTATTTCAAAAGAGATAAGAGAAGGTGAGCTTCTTCAGACCGTCGAAACTTCGAAAAATTGGCAAAGTCTTTGCAATCCGTTTGAAGAAAGAGATTAGACCCAAGGGAGAAGGCTGATAAAATCACGGAGTCTTATGGAGGGAGCCCTCGTTCCGTCGGGATTGAAAGACCGTGAATCAGCCAAATCGGCAAACTGCGCCAAGAAAACCGTCAAAGGTCGTCCGCCATATCGGTGGATATGAACTTCTCGCGCGTTTGGGAGAAGGAGGCTGCGGTACAGTTTTTAAAGCAAAGCAACCAGGCCTCGAACGCTTTGTCGCGCTGAAAATTCTCTCTCTCCAACTCTCCAAACAACCCGAATATATCAAGCGCTTCCGCAATGAAGCTCGCGCCGCCGCCAGCATTAACCATCTCAATGTTGTGCAGGTCCTCAATGCAGGCTTTGATGACAAAGTTCAATTGCCCTACATCGTTTACGAATACATTGATGGGGTCACCCTGACCAAGCTCGTCGAAGAGCGCGGTCCGCTCCCCGAAAAAGAAGCCCTCGCCGTTGTGAAAGCCATGGCTGAAGCGCTTGGGATCCTCAGCGAGAAGGGCTTGACCCATCGCGACGTCAAACCTGACAACATTCTCATTAACCGCGCCGGAATCCCAAAGCTGACGGACCTCGGTTTGGCGAAGCAAGAATCCGACTGGGAGAACATCACGCAAACAGGCATCGTTATGGGAACGCCAGACTACATGGCTCCTGAGCAAGCGACGGGGAGCAAAGACCTCGACTTGGCGACGGATTATTACGCCCTCGGCCTGACGCTCTATGTCATGCTCACCGCCCAATTGCCCTATTCTGGCGACACCCTCGTTGAAATCTTGACTCAGCACATCCAGAAGGACTGCCCCAACCCGCAAGTTGTCTGTCCCTGGGTCAGCAATGAGACCGCCAAGCTCGTCGCCGCGATGACTCGGCGTCCCCAAGCAGAGCGCTATAACAATGCCGCCGCCTTGGTCCGTGATATCACCCTCGCGAACTCAGGGAAAGCGATCTTGGGCCCTCAAGCCAAGGTGACCAAGCGCCCACTCAAAACTCCTCCCGCAACAGCAAAGCGCCGCAAGTTTGCCAATCCTCGCAAGGACTCCAAGCTCAACAGCAGCTCCCAAAATTTGACGACAAGCCAAGTTACAAGACGCCGAGGACCCGATTCGTCCTCCGATCTCGTGACCGCCGATCCTCTCAACATGAGTGGCGCCCGAGACTCACGCCGAGGCCCCGCTCGCCGCGAAGAAGCCTTCCTCAAGGACTACTTTATTGCCTTTATGGTCGGTGGTTTGCTCGCCCTTGTTATCATTGGTATTCCACGCTTTATCAAAGTGAGCCAAGCCAACGAGAACACAAATACGACCACCGAGGACGACCGATGAAATCAAAAACCCGCGCCATGTTCTTCCCCCTGGCCTTGTTTTTGACCCTTCACTCAGGTTGCGCACTTCAAGACTACAGCGCCCATCGATCCTCCCAAAAGCCCAGCCCAGCCCAGATCCTCGCGGTTAAGATCCCCCATAGCCCGGAAGCAGACCTCACCAACCTCGACAGCATCCCTCTCCTCAAGCTCAAAGGCAACGGCTACGACCGCGGTTATCAATACGGCCAGCAATATCCGAAGCGCTGGAAAGAAGCTGTGCAAAAGCTTGAAGCCGCCGCAGTCCGTGAAATCGCCCCAGCGCTAAGATCAAAGTGGCTCGCCGCCACCCTCTATCGCGCCTACACCGCCCACGTCTTCAACATCGTTGACGACTTCTCCGACCCCAAAGGCTCACTTAAGAGAATGCCCGCCGAGTATCAAGCCTATGTTCAAGGCATCGCCGATGGCGCTGGCTTAGAAAGCTCCGATATCACCCGCCTGATCGCCACCGTCATGCTCTCCGATGCCAGCTGCAGCGGCTTCATCGCCTACGGACCCGCCACCGAAGACGGCCGCCTCATTCAACTTCGGAACCTCGATTGGGGCGACCCCCACATGCGCCCCCAAGACGCCACTGTTCTCCTCGCCCACGAACCCGAGAACGGCTATCGCTATCTGTCCATTGGCTTTGTGGGATTGATCGGGTCGGTGAGTGGAATCAATGAGCACGGCATCTCGCTGACAGAGATCGGCTCAGAGACCGCCGACAAAACCCGCGCTGGTATGCCCATGCCCCTCATGCTTGAGAGTATTCTCGCTCGCGCAAAGAACCTCGATGAAGCCCTTCAAATCATGAGAGAGAGCCCCGGAAGCGGTGGCTATAATTTCCTTGTTGGTTCGGCGAAGGAGCGGAGAGGCGCGGTTGTTGAGAAGACGGCCAATAAGACAGCGGTCTTTCTCATGGAGCTAGATAATTACAAAGGGAACGACGACTTCCAGTCTTTCCAAGGCTTTGATTGCCGAGCAGACACCGCTGCGGACCTCTCCGTTCGGAAGAGTCAACTCTGCTCTGGGGGCGATCCAAGCGCGAGTAAACCTCCATCTCCCAGTAAGAGCGGGGCTTATCGCAAGCGCTATAAACCCCAGGTCGAGCTCTTTCAGAAGTTCAAGACGCTCAATATCGAGCGCGCCGCAGAGATCGCCGATCGCGTGGCGCCTCGAAGCAATCTTCATAGCATCCTTTACGACTTCGAGAAGCGCCGCGTCTACGTGCGCAATAAAGCGTGGTATCGCGACGGACGGCATCCTTCTAAGAAAGAGGAAAAACGCCTGAAAGCTGCGAGCCAAGCGCCTGCGGTCGTCGACCTGGATCTCATCTTTCCCCGAAAAAAACCAATCGAGCCCTGATTCATGCCCATTAAATTTACTCACAACGCTTTCCTCACTAAGCATTACAAAGAGAGCCTCGACTTCTACACAAAGTATTGCGATATGCGAGTGGTCAAAGATCGCCCTGGAGAAACACCGACCCTTCCCAACATCGCCTGGCTCGCGCCTAACGACGGCACTGAGCCGATCTTTGTAATCGCTGAAGCCCCAGGTATGAACGAGCTGTCTTCGAAGAGCGAGCCCGTCATGCGTCACTTTGGATTTGAATTAGAGAGCCGCCACGCCGTCGATCGCCACTATCGCCGCGTCCTCGATGCTGGCCTAAACCCCGACCGCCCCGCCTACTGGGGAGAGACAGCGGGTTACCTATTCTTTGTGCGCGATCCTGATGGCCGGGTTGTCGAGTTTAGCGCCGAACAAGATGTCTCCCCGGCCAATTGGGATTGACGGCGTTGAAAGACCTGATTCATAGAGCTCTGAAAAAGAAAGTGACTTTTCTTTAATCCGATTTGCGCCCTCCTGCGAGAACTTAGATGAACAGGATGGATACCAGCTTTAGGAACACTCATGAGCTCACGTTCTTCGATCCTTAAGGACGAGGAATTGGAAAAGGCCTTCGCCGCGGACCCCGACGCCGCAGTCAGTCTTCTTCATCAAAAATATCGCGTCTTAATTGCGCGCTACATCAAATCGATCTCTAAAGGGCAGCTGCGCCCGGAAGAGCTTGGTGATGTGTATCAAGAGACTCTACTCTCGGTATTAAAGGCAACCCGGCGCCCAGAGTTTGATACTCAAGCTCCGATGCGTCTTGTCCTGCGGATCGCTCGCTGTCGAGCGCTCGACGCTCTTCGTCGGAAAGGTCAACAGCCTCAGGACATCGACTGGGATCAGCAATGCTCCAAACCCGACGAGAATCGGAAGCCCGAACAGAGAGAGTTTCGAGCGGCCTATTCAAACGCCATCAAGAAACTCTCAACTCGCCAGAACCTTATCGCTCGCATCTTTATGGAGCACGCAGGACAGCTTGATCAACGTGGGAAATACGACTTCATTAAAGCGCGGGTCACCGACCTAACCGGTGAGACCGTCAGCGTCGCGGCCATCAAGAGCGCTTGGCAAGCGGCACGGAAGAAAATCAAAAAGGAACTCGCGGGGAGCGGTTTCTCAACAGAGGGAGGTCACGACGACCATGAATGACCCAAAACCCGACGACCAAGACATAGACGTCCTCATGAAGCTTGTCCTCAACGACTCCGAGGATCTTCTCGATGATTCAGAGCCCGCGCAATGGCCTGAACTCAGCCCTGAAGAAGCCGCAGTCATTGAGAACGTAGACCTCAGCTTTCTAAAGAAGATGCAAAAGAAGCCGCGTCCGGCTGCGCCAATCCTCGCGGAGCAATCCATCGGGTCATTGACAGGTCCCATTAAAATCTGCTGTCGCTTCTGCAAAGGCGCCTTCGCCCGACAAGAAGCCGTCTACTGCGCCTCATGCCTGGCTCCTCACCACGTCGACTGCCATCAACGCCACGGTCAATGCTCGGTCTTAGAGTGTCGAGAAAGGCGCGTTGTCTATTCTCAAGTACTTCAATTGAAGACGAAAAAAACGCCGTTGCTCTTCGCTGCAGTCATTGGTTGTCTCTTTGGAGTCGCTGCTATGACTTGGACAGGGGCAGATACAACTGACAGTCTTCCCAAGAAATCATTGGTTGAACAGCGATTGTTTCAAAAGAGTCCCGATAAAAAACAAAGCCCAATGATTGACAAGAAAGAGCGGATTCAAGCGGCGACTCAGAAGCCTATTGAGCTTCAAATTCGTGCCCTTGCTCTCGATTTCAAGCCTCCTCAATCAGGCATTTTGCTCGTCCCTATGAGTTTTGATGAGTTGTTCTTTCACAAGGTGGGGTGGTCTGAACTTTGGAACATTGACTCCACCAATGGAGCCGTGGAAGAAGCAGCCCTGGCCTTGCAAAAACTCGATTTTCGAATTGAAGAATTGAAAGCGGCCGTGGGGTCGGCTGGACCTGGCGCTAAGCAAGAAAATCAAAGAGTTCTAGCTTGGCTCCTGAAAGAAATTAGACGCCTTGACCGGGAGAGCGAAGAGCGGATTCCTGGCTACCTCGGGGGTCACCTCGCGTTCAAACCGAGAGTTTTGGATAAGCCACGTAAATAGGGCGCTCTAGCCCGTATTAATTGATCAATAACCTCACTTTTCTCCTCGTTTTTAGACGATAAGGGTCTGCTATGCCTTCGTTCAAGGCTTCACTCTGTCTCTATATCTCCTCTGTCTTGCTCCTGAGCCCTAATCTTTGCCTTGCTCAGGGGACGAAGCCTATTATTGAGCGTATTGAATTTATTGGGCTGCGTCGCGTCTCAAAAGGAGAGTTGATCCAGCGAATTAAGAGCCGGGTCGGGGAGGCCTTTAGCAGTGAAACAATGAGCGAAGACCTAGAGCGTCTTTACTCACTCGAACGCTTTGGAAGCTCTGATTTAACTGTGCCACCGGTCAAGGCAAAGGCTCTCAGAGGAAAGGCGGGAGGAGTACGCATCGTGTTTACTGTGGTCGAGAGACCGGCGGTTTCTAGAGTGAAAGTGACAGGAGCAAAGGCCTTTAAGCTGAGTGATTTACAAAGCGCGCTGAAGAGCGAAGTGGGGCAGATATTTGATGACTACCGCGCAGAACAAGATGTCCTGAGGCTGAGGGAAATATTGCTTAAGAAGGGTTTTCTGTATTCTTCTGTGTCCTATAAGAAAGAGTTCACCAAGGCCGGGGATATTCAACTGACCTTTGAGACCAGCGCCGGCCCCCAGGTGACCATTGAAGAATTGAATTACACCGGCGTTCGATTCTTTGACGACCCAGATATTTTCGAGGATTTACAAGGTTTTGCGTCGAAGCCCAGGTCTTACTTTGGCTTTGGTGAAGAGGGCTATTTCTCTCGGGAAAATTTGGCCAAGGACCTCTCAATAATTGCTCGTTTCTATCGCTCAAGGGGCTTCTTGGATGCTGTTGTTGCCCTGGACAAACTTACTTTTAACGAGGATCGAGACGAGGTCGTCGTTGATATTCGAGTCAAGGAAGGACCGCGATACACCATTCGGAAGGTCGTGATTCAAGGCAATACCATTTATCCACGGAAAGTGATTCGCAAAGCGCTAGCAATGCGACCTGGGAAGGCGTTCATTGGGAATCGTCTTGTCAGTGACGTTCGGACGATTCAGAAGCTCTACTCTCGGAAATCACATATTCACTCAAAGGTCCGATTCGACTTGATCTATGACAAGAAGCAGCACCTTCTCGATGTGATTTACTCCATTGCTGAGGGGCCTCAGGTGAGCGCCGAACGCATTTTAATTGAGGGCAACAAAGTCACTAAAGACAAGGTTATTCGTCGAAATTTGTCAGTTCAGCCTGGACAGCTTTTTGATGGCAACCGCTTTGAAGCAAGCTTGGGGCGCCTCGGCCGCCTTGGTTACTTCAGTAAATACGACTTTGAGTTTCGCCCGGGAACTGAAGAAGGCCAAGAAGACCTTGTGATTAAAGTGGTCGAGAAGCCCACGAGGCGCTTCAACTTTGGGGGAGGGCTCGATTCAAACTTTGGAGTCTTTGGCAATTTATCCTTCACGTCCTCGAACTTTGACCTGACTGATTATCCGAAAAGCTGGGAGGAAATCTTTCTGTTTCGGGGCTTTCAGGGAGGGGGGCAAAGTTTTAGCGCAGCGCTCCAACCGGGGCGAGATCGCTCTCAGTATCGCTTCAACTTCAACGAGCCCTATCTCTTTGATTTGCCTGTTCTGTTTGGTCTCTCAGGCTTTATTCGCGATCGAAACCTGGCCCAGCATACTGAGGGACGCATTGGCGTCATTCCTAGCTTGGGCTATCGCCTGACTCAAGATTTGACGCTACGCCTGCGTCATCGGCTTGAGCGAGTTCGTGTCTTCGATTTAGACAGGGATGCTGTTCCTGACTTGCTCCGAGTTTCTGGGAACAACTATGTCAGCGGTTCAAGGCTCTCCCTCAGGCTCAATAAGAACCTCATCGATCAAGACCTTGTTCGATACTCCGGATATGGTGGGACGCTCTCTTACGAGGTCTTAGGGGGGCCTTTTGGCGGCGACGTGCATTTGTCCCGAGCAGGGCTTCAGGGGAATTGGCAGACGACCTTGCTTGAGTATCCAAAGAACCATCGCTGGGTCTTCGGACTCAGGGCTCAAGCGACCTGGCAGGAGGCCTTTGGGCCGGACGGTGAGACGCCGTTCTTCGAGCGCTTCTTCGCGGGGGGTGTGAACTCTCTTCGTGGATTTGAGTTTCGCTCAGTATCGCCGAGGGATGGTGTTAGGACGAAGGAGTCGATTGGGGGTGATTTCCTTGCCTTAGCGACCGCCGATTTCAGCTTCCCTATTTTTAAGGGCTTCTTGAGAGGCGTGGGCTTCATTGATATGGGAACAGTGGAGCGTGAGATTAGGGACTTCAGAGCGCGCCGTGTTCGTTTCACAGCGGGCTTTGGCTTTCGAGTTCGGGTCCCAGGTCTCTTTGAGGCACCGGTTTCACTGAACTTCGCCTTTCCCTTGAGATCTCGTCGGATGGACGACGAGGAAGTCTTTTCATTCAACCTTGGTTTCGATTTTTAGTAATTTTAAGAGGATAGTTCTATGCAGCAATCGCTTATTTCAAAACCCTTTCAGGGCCTTCTTGTCTTTGTTTCTGTCGTGGCTTTACTCGTTTTGCTTTCTCCCGGATCAGCTCAAAGCGCGCCGCCGGCGGGCTCATTGAAGGTGGGCTTGGTCGATTTAGGAATCATCTTCAATAAGTTCAAGAAGAAAGACGTCCTCGAAAAGGGCGTGAGAACGATGAAGAAGTCTTTTGATACGGAGATGAAGAAGCAGAACAAGCTCATTCGTCAGTTGGATAAAGACGCCGAAGAGCTTGAGGGCAAGAAGCTCCAAGAGCTTGAAGATCGTATTA
>JARGOJ010001022.1 GCA_029210225.1 Planctomycetota bacterium | reverse complement strand
ACCGATCGCGTCCTCAAAAAAATGCTCGCCAACCAAGAGCTGCAGGACAAGTTCAACAACCTCACGGTCGATTTCGGCCCGGTTCTACACAGAATCACTTGGTTGATCGTCCAGGACGAGGAAAAAGGCGAAGGAGTGAACCCAGACCTTGTGCAAGTTCTGCGGCGAGTTTTCTTTGAACGCCAAGATCGAGCCTTGATGGTCAACCTCGACACGGTCGGTGGCTCCGAAGTCGCAGGGAAAGATCAGGTCTTCAACGCTGAGGCCTTCGCCGCACCTGCAGAAGCAATGCTCCCTAAAGGCGAGAAGAGTGGATCGGGAGGAGGCAATTGATGACTGAGGCCCCTATCAGTGAAAAATCGTCCCTGCTCTCTATTAAGAATTTGACCGTCAAGGTCGCGGGCAAGACCCTGCTAGAAAACGCCAACCTAGAGCTAAACCGGGGCGACTTTGTCCTCTTGGTCGGTCCTAGCGGCAGCGGTAAGTCGGTCTTGTTGAAGATCCTGACCGGTCTCATCGAAGCGAGTAGCGAGATTTACACTGTTGAGGGGACCGTCAAGCTCCAAGACGTGACGATTGTAGGAGATGGGTATTCGCGGTCGAAAGCCCGACAGGCCTTCCGCAGCACAGGGCTGGTCTTTCAACATCACGCCCTCTTCGATCAGTTCAACGCCAAAGACAACCTCTACTTCGCCCGCGATCACAGCCTCAGCGAAAACGCCGCAGAAGCCACAAAGCACGCTATCAAATTCTTAGAAGGGAATGGCATCCACTCAAACTCTCAAACACAGGTCTTGTCTGGGGGCCAGAAGCAAAGAGTGGCTATTGCACGCGCCCTCTCCGCCGATCCGGAGCTTGTGGTTTACGACGAACCAACGAGCGCCCTCGATCCTCGATCGTCTAGGGATGTCGCCGAGTTGATCGCAAAGGCGACCGATGAATTCAAAAAGACGATCCTTGTTGTGAGCCACGATTATGAACCCTTCGAGGGTCTCGCAAAACGCGTGATCTACCTGGACTCGACGAAAAAAAACCTCATCGAGATTCCCTATGAAGAGCTCTCGAAGGTCATGTCTGAAGCCCGCGTCGACGAGATCCAAAATGAGGACGAAATCGAATTGTCGATCGGCGATTGGATCAAGCGCGCCGCCGCAAAGAAGGCCCAAGAATTCGTCGGTTTGCTCGAAGGCACATGGCTTCTACTCTGGGGACTCATACGTAGTCTCCCGTGGATACTCCCTTGGGGTGGAAAACCAAAGTGGTTGCTGCGCTTCTGCTGGCACTACGCCCGACTGATTTTCTGGGGCTCAGCTATTCCATACATGATGATCGCCGGCACCATTGTCGGCTTCGTCGTCACCTATTTCACCTTCACTCGCCTGCCTCATGGGCAACACTTTCAAGACGAGATCCTCCCGGTCTTGGGAGCCGCTCTTTATCGCGTGGTTATTCCGGTTCTTACAACCTTACTCATCGCCGGTCGAACGAGCGCAGCCCTCGCATCAGACTTGGGTAACAGGGTGCTCAATCACCAAATTGATGCTATGCGAAACTTTGGAGTCAGCGAACGAACCTACCTGCAGAGCACGATTCTCTGGATGAACGCCATTGGGACCATCTTTCTCAACATGGTTGCATTCGCGGCATCGTCAATGACAAGCTTGGTCGTGTTTACCCTGACTCAGGAAGAACGAACCCCCTTCTTCTGGGCCTCTCATTTCTTTACCCGGGTAAAACCTGAAATGGGGGCCTGGTTCCCGCCGCACTCCGACTTCGTCTTTGCCAAACTCATTCTTTGCAGCCTCGCGACGGTCGCGGTGAGTTATAAGGTAGGAACAATGGAGAAGCGAAGCGGCGCCGAAGTCAGCTTTGGAACGACAACAACAGTCTATTGGGCAACGGTCTCAGTGCTCTTCGTTCACTTCGTCTTTGCCTTCTTCGAATTTGAAATCCCCAATTTCTAAGTGGTCATTTCCAACGCCACTCGGAATGCCGACAAGCAAAGCGTGACATGGCGAGCGAAGCAGAGCAGTTCAAAAGTCAAAACCCCAAAGGATCTCTGAAGCGCATCCTTGAACTGGCCAAACCGGAATGGAAGCGCATCCTGGCAGGAACTTTGTTCCTCTTCCTAAGCGCCGGCCTCGGCTTGTCCTTCCCAAAGTTCCTTGGTTCAATTATTGACGGAATCACCAAGGGAGATGGCGTCGCCCTCATCGACCGCACCGCGATGATTCTATTGGCCTTATTCGCAATAATGGGAGTGGCGATCAGCTTCCGTTCTTACCTCTTCTCCGTCGCAGGGGAGCGCATCGTCTCCGACCTTCGTATTTCCCTCTATCGCTCTCTCATCGAGCAAGACATTGGCTTCTTTGATGGCGAGAAGACCGGCGACCTTATGAATCGCCTCTCCGCAGACACCACCGTTCTCCAAAACGCCGTGACCGTCAACATCTCCATGGGCCTGCGCTTCGGCGTCACCCTCATTGGCTCCCTCCTCATTATGAGCATCAGCTCCTGGCGGCTCACCCTCGTTATGCTCGGCATCGTCCCTGTTGTGGCAATCGGGGGCACCATCTACGGACGGATGCTCCGTAAAGTCTCACGTAAAGTGAGAGATGCTCTCGCTGAAGCTGCGGCGGTGGCGGAGGAGTCGCTTTCTGGCATTCGTGCTGTCCGGGCCTTCGCCAGAGAAGAGAAAGAGGGCGAACGATACTCCGAACAAGTGGAGTCAAGCTTTACCCTCGCAAGAACTCGTGCGCGTCTCGGGGCAACCTTTCATGGCGTCATGAGCTTCGCGGGATATGGGGCCATCGCCGGTGTGCTCTGGTATGGCGCACGCCTCGTCGCGGACAACATGATGACCTTTGGCGAGCTCTCCGCGTTCATCCTCTACACCTTCTCCCTCGCCTTTTCACTCAGCGCCCTCTCCGCGCTCTGGGGCGACTTCGCCAAAGCCCTTGGTGCCAGTGAGCGTGTCTTTGAGCTTCTCGATCGGAAGCCCGCGCTGAAGGGCGGAAGCAAAGTTCTAGAGACCGTGAATGGCCAATTGGAACTAAAAAATGTGTCCTTCGCCTACCCGACGCGCCCTGAAGTCATGGTTCTCAATGACTTCAACCTGACTCTCGACGGCGGAGAAACCGTCGCCTTGGTTGGGCCGTCAGGGGGCGGCAAATCGACGGTCGCCTCGTTGATTCTGAGGTTCTACGACCCGCTCTCGGGGCAGGTCACTCTTGATGGTGTGCCTTATGGAGACTTAGACGCTGACTGGCTCAGGGAACAAGTCGGCGTCGTTTCTCAAGAGCCGGT
>JARGOJ010001021.1 GCA_029210225.1 Planctomycetota bacterium | reverse complement strand
CCGAGATCAAAATGGCTACTTCGTAGAAGACTCCGGCCCAGGCATTCCCGGCAGCTCGGAGCGTTTGGCAAAACTGTTCTCTATTCGACGAGGGATGCTGTCTTCTAAGTTGTGGCGCCGTCCGAGCAGAGGAGCCCTGGGGAATGGACTGAGGGTTGTTGTTGGGGCGGTGCTCGCCACCGATGGGCGCATTGTTCTTCGGACCGGTGGCCGGGAGTTACTCATCAAGCCGAACGACACTGGGGATAGTTCATTTCGCGTTTTATCCGAATCGGCCCCGAAGTCGGGCACTCGCATCGAAGTCTATCTTGGACCGGCGCTTACTGTGACTGATGCGGCGCTCGACTGGGCGCGAAAAGCCAGAGTCATGGCGATCGGAAACATCTACGAAGGAAAAAGCTCGCCCCATTGGTATGGCTCCGATTCCTTTTTTGACCTCTGCCAGGCGGCCAAGGGTATGCCTGTTCGAAGTCTTGTTAGTCAGCTCTATGGCTGCGCGAGCAAGCGCGTGCTGATTTGTGGTGAAGTCAAGAACACTCGACTCTGCGAGAGCCTCACTCGGGGTGAATCGGAAGATATTCTGCGCCGGGCCCAAGAGCGGGTGAAGCCCTTAAAGGCATCCCGTATCGGGGTTTTAGGGCCACAAACGTTCTTGGGAGAGCAATACGCCAAGTTCGTAGGAGATGTGACTCTGCGCTCTGGGCAGGGAAGTCTTAACGCTGTCCTGCCTTGTGTTGTCGAGGCCTGGGGCACCGCCCTCGATTTTGGGTCCTTTATCAATCCCTTCGTCAATAGAACTCCGGTGACCGGCGCGCTACATGTGTTCCAAGACGAAGCCGATGTCATCGTCCAAGGTTGCGGCCTGAATTTTCGAGTCAAGGTTGCAGGGCTCTCCAAGCTTGGCTTCTCTCTGATTCTTAACGTTCAAACGCCCTACATGCCCCTCACTAGCGACGGGAAAGCCCCCGATTTAAGCTTGCTCCAGAGCGCGATCGAGCAAATCCTCGGCAAGGTTCTCGGCCGCCTTGCCCGGCAACGAAGAAAGCAGAACGCTGATCAACCAAGGCTCTATATCAGCGACGTCGTTATTGAAAACCTAGGCCGCTCGATCCAAAAAGCGAGCGGGGACGGGCGCTTTCGCTATTCCCAACGGCAGCTCTACTATGTGATGCGCCCCATTGTGAAGCAGATCACCGGGGAGACCCTGATCTACAGTTACTTCACCCGTCTTCTCACGAAGTTCGAGAATGAAAAGGGGGACATCCCGGGAATGTACCGAGACCCCCGGGGTTACCTCTACCATCCTCATATGCGTCGGCGAATTCCCCTGGGAACCCAGCTTATCGAGCATTACGAGCGTCCTCAATGGACCTTTAACAAGATTATTTACATCGAGAAAAAGGGCCTCCTCGAAACCTTGCTCTCTATCGATTGGCCCGAGAAAAACGACTGCGCGATACTCGCCGCTGAGGGGCAGGCAACTCGCGCCGACAAAGACCTCTTTGATCTTCTTGGAGAGAGCGCCGAGCCCATTACCTTCTTCTGTATTCATGACGCCGACGCCTACGGGACCATGATTTACGACCGTCTCCAAAACGAGACCCGAGCCCGAGTGGCTCGAAAAGTGTCCATTGTGAACCTCGGTTTAGACCCGTGGGAAGCGCTGGATATGGGTTTGGAATGGGAAACAGCGGAGAACACTCGAGCGGCCCCGGTTGCGGACTATGTGACGGATCCTTACTGGAGAAAGTGGCTCCAAGGGCGCCGGGTTGAGCTTAACGCCATGACTCCAGAGCAACTTGTCGGATGGATAGACAAGAAAATGGGGGAATACAAAGGCAAGCTCATTCCGCCCAAAGAAATTCTCCGGGATGTCCTAGGGAAGAAGTCGATGACCTTACTCAAGAGGGCCATTGAAGGTCATATTCGGAAAGAAGCGAACATCGAAGCGCAGGTGCAAAGCGCACTCGCTCAGTCTTTGCCTTACTTAGAGGACGCTCTCTGTGAAAAAGAGCAGCTCATGTTCGATCACCTTGAGCGGCTCACAACGCGTTATCCAGACCGACTCTGGACGGAGCATTTAGACGCCATCGCCGCTGATTTACTGCTTCAACTGAAAAGGGCTGCCACCAAACGAGAGCATCGCTTACAATCCCTGCCTTCTCGATTGTCCGACCCCGCGCAATGGACCCTTCCCTGAACGATTTTAAGAAGACGAAATACTAAAAAACATGGCTTTATTGAGTTTGCACAACGTCACTCTCGGCTTTGGTGGCCATCCCCTCCTCGAAAATGTCAGCGTCCAAGTCGAGGAAGGTGAGCGAGTTGCTTTGATCGGCCGGAACGGCGCGGGCAAGTCGACCCTCATGAAGGTTATCAACGGTGAGATGGAGGTTGAGGCCGGAGAAATTCGGCGAAAACCCGGAATGCGTGTGGCGCGGCTGATTCAAGAGGTTCCGCAAGACATTGGAGGCTCGGTGTTCCGTGTTGTCGCCGGGGGCCTTGGCGAATCTGGAGAGATACTCGGTGAGTATCAAGACCTCGGGGAAAAGCTGGGGACCGATCCTTCATTACATGACCGATTCGAAGTTCTACAAAACAAAATGACCGAGAACGATCTCTGGTCTCTCCAGGCACAGATTGACAAGACCATCTCTCGTCTGAACCTGGATCCTGCGGCCGAAGTGTCCACGCTGTCTTCTGGAATGAAGCGCCGTGTCTTGTTCGCCAAATCCATCGTCCGGGATCCCGACTTACTTCTTCTCGATGAGCCCACAAACCACATGGATATCGAGGCGATCAGCGAACTCGAAGACATGCTCGTGCGCTTCTCGGGGACGCTCTTCTTCGTGACTCACGACCGGGCTTTTTTGAAGAAAGTCGCGACGAGAATTTTAGACTTGGATCGCGGAAACATCATGTCCTTCGATTGCCGCTATGAACTCTATCTAGAGCGCAAGCAAGCATTCCTAGAAGCTCAGGCTCAACAGTTCGCCCAGTTCGATAAGAAGCTCGCTGCTGAAGAAGTGTGGATTCGCAAGGGGATCAAAGCACGCCGTGTGAGAAACATGGGGCGGGTCCGTGAGTTGAAAAAACTCAGAGATCAACGATCCGACCGTCGCGAGGTGACGGGCCAGGTCAAAATGCAAATTCAGACAGGTGAGAAGTCTGGGCGCCTTGTCGCGAAGGCTAAGAACATCAGCTTCTCCTACGATGGCCGAACCATTGTGGAAGACTTCAGCACAATGATTATGCGGGGTGACCGAGTTGGTGTGGTTGGTCCCAATGGCGCGGGCAAGACGACCTTGCT
>JARGOJ010001020.1 GCA_029210225.1 Planctomycetota bacterium | reverse complement strand
TCGTCGTGATTCGAGTGCTCTTATTACACGGTTTTCGCCCGCTCATGAACTTGGTCGGCGACCATGTTTCTGCCTCCGAGGTCAATGTGATGGCTTGGGGAGGATTGCGAGGGGCCGTGTCTTTGGCGCTCGCGTTGATTGTGAGCCAAGACACAAACATTCCTGAGGACCTGCGAAATCAGATTCTTCTGCTCTCTATTGGAGTTGTCTTGTTCACGATCATTGTGAACGGAACAACTATGGGACTTGCGCTCAGTAAATTGGGCTTCAACGTGAAGCCAGCGGGAGAACGATTGGCGGCGTTGGTGACTCGCTCAGTTGTCCTCGATCGGGTTTCCGAGCGGATCGGAAAAGTGTCGAAGTCTCGCGATTTGAGAACCGTCAATTGGAGTGTGGTTTTAGGAGACTTGGTGAGTCGCCGCGCCGATCTACACAAGAGCGTTGAGTCTATTCGACTTGAGTTGGAGACCTTGGAGCCCGGCGAACGAAGTCGAGGCACTTGGCGGCAGATTCTTAATATCGAACGGGAGAGTTATTGGACAGCGTTCTCTCAAGGCACACTAAGCGCTGCAGCGGCTCAAATTCTGGATCACGAGATTGATCTTGAAATGGATCGGCTCACAGCGGGAGAGGAGAGGCCAAGGCTTGGTGGTCGTGGGAAGCTGATACCACGTTGGAAAGAATGGATGGCCGATCACATTGGTCGATATCTGAGAGGCGGTCGCGGTCAATTTGAAATCTTCTCCCTGCGTTTTGATTTGTGCCGGGCGGCGACCTTAGCGAGTGAGCATGTCCTAGTTGAGATCGAGCATATGCACGAGCTTGACGCTGAGGTTCGATCGAGCGTGAAGAGCGCGTACAAGGACTATCACAATAAGAGCAAAGAGCGCCTTGAGGACATGAGGGCGAATCTACCCGAGCTTGCGAACGCTATTGAAACGTCCTTGGCGTTGAGGATTCAACTGAACTTCGAGCGCGACCAATACAAGCATCTTGCTCATCACGGCGCGATGGAGGCGGGGGTTGCCAGTCAGGCTTTGGGTGAAGTTGAAGTGCGGATGAAGCGGCTCATTCAGAAGAGACCCGAGCCGAACCCTCGGTCCTTGTCGACGCTCATCCAAACTGCGCCTTTGTTTGCGGATTTAGGGTCGGATGCCCTTACCGATTTAACGAACTTGGCGACCGAGCGAATCTTTGCCAAGGACGAGGTGATTTTTAAGCAAGGAGATAAGGGCGATAGCATGATCGTGATTGCCCTTGGCGCGGTGGGAGTGTTTGTTGAGGTTGGGGAACACGAAGTTCTGATCGATACCTTCGGTGGTGGGGACATTTTGGGAGAGATGGCCCTGATTGTGGAGCAACCGAGGACAGCGACCTTGAGAGCAGTCACGACGGTCACTACAGGGCTGATTTCTCGGGCTGGCTTTACGGAATTGATGGAGTCGCAGCCGGAGTTGCGGCATCGGATTCGCCACGGCTTCGCCGAGCGATCCTTCGACAATTGCCTCCGCGCTCTGCCTCGCTACAAGCATTTGAGTCATACAGATCGCTTGGAGTGGTTTAAGCAAGCGGAAGAAGTTGAGTTGGCTGCTGAGGGGACCTTGTCAACCCGAGTCGGCTGCCTGTTCTTCTTGGCTATCGGGGAATTGGTGGCAGAGGGACGAGACTTTGTGGCGCCTATGATTATTCGTCCCGAGAGCTTCGAGACGTTGACGAGCACCGGGGACGCTTGGATCGCAATTTTACCGCGAGAGCCTGACGCTTAAACGATCGAAGTCTTTTTAGGCCAACGGAGTTTTTGATGCTCTGTGGCGGTTTCTAAGTCGTAGGGAGCCTGCTCGTCGGTCGGTTGGTAGCCGCTGTATTCGCTGCTGCAAACGTAGCAAACAACTTTCCAGGGGAGAACGTGGTACAGGGCCATATCGATGAGTGAAGCGATGATCAGGGGAAGCCAGAAAATCTTACCAGGCATCCACCACATGCTAATGGCGGCGACGACGACGATAGCCATGCCGAGGGGTCTGGGAAATTCCTTGCGCAGATGGAGGTGCTCGTAGCCACAGATTGCGCAGACCTTGACCTCTGGGCCGGTGGCTGGGTCATTGAGGATCTTGGTCTCATGACCGCATTCACAGACGACGGCCGCTTCTTCCATGATGTGACGGAGATCGCATTCCCGACAGAAGATGATGGTTTTCATAGTCGCCCTCTCAACCTTTGTCTTTTGGTGTAAGGGCAACGATTTTCAGCTCTAGCCAACGGTTGTTGACAAATGGCTTAAAGAGGGCTTTGTAGTGAGCGCCGATCTCGAGCTCTCCTTTGACCTCTTTGAGCTGGCCTTCATAGATATAGAGAGTCTGGCCATCTTCGCTAATGAGTGTGGCCTCATAGCGATTGCGTCCTTCGATGATTTGCATATCGCGTATGGCGATGTCGTACGTCAAAATCTGGTTATTCACGGCCACAACTTTCCTGGGGTTAGATTGGGGCGGATGGTATATCCGTGTTGCTCGGGAATAGGAAGTAGAAATTTTCGAATGCTCGCTGAAATCGCTTGGAACACATCAATGCTGATCTATGATGGATTTGGTTCCGTTCCAGGGCAAACAACAAATCTGCGCACTCTATCAAGGCGATTTAAAATGACGAGAGGCAGATCGTACGGATCTGCCTCTCGTGCTGATATGCATTGACTGACGATGGGAGGGATTTAGAAAGGAATATCGTCGTCGTCATAGGAACTGCGAGCGGTCTCACGGTTTCCAGACTTCTTGGCTCCACCACCGCCGCCACCACTTCCGTAGCGTCCGCCGTCATAGCCTTGTCCGTAGCTGTCACCGCCACCGCCACTGCCGCCACCACCACCGCTGTCACCGCCGCCGTAGCTTTGACCATAACCTCGACCGCCGCCACCGCCGCCGCCGCCCTCGCCGTCATTACGACCGCCTAAGAATTGAATGCGATCAGCGACGACGCGAAGCTTGGAGCGCTTTGCCCCAGTATTCTTGTCTCAAGGCGTCCTTCAATCATCACTTCGCGACCCTTGTTAAGGTATTGATTCGCGATCTCGGCTTGCCGACCCCAAACTTTGACGTCGATGAAGGTTGTTTCTTCCTTCTTCTCACCAGATTGCCTGTCGCGCCAATTTCTGCTTGTCGCGAGTCCTAAATCACAGACCTTCGTTCCTGATCCCTCAAACTCTTTATAGTCGGGATCACGGGTCAAGCGCCCGATCAAAAAGACTTTATTCAAGTTAGCCATTAATAATCTCCTTGCATTGCTCTTCGTTAATTCAAGTCGTTTTTC
Source organism: Planctomycetota bacterium (assembly GCA_029210225.1). GTDB lineage: Bacteria > Planctomycetota > J058 > J058 > JARGOJ01 > JARGOJ01. The sequence goes on along the minus strand of JARGOJ010001020.1, from coordinate 7 downwards.
CTGAATA
>JARGOJ010000037.1 GCA_029210225.1 Planctomycetota bacterium | reverse complement strand
ACTTCTAAGTTACTGTAGAAGCAGGAGAAGCTTTCATGAGTTCAAAGAAGAAGAGAAGATCTTCGATGAAGAGTTCCAACCTAGCCGTTCCCTCAAGCAATGGTAACGGCCAGCCAGAACAGTCTCAACCACCCTCACCTGAGGTCCTTGAGAAGCCCACCCGCCGGCGTTTCACAGCGGAATACAAAGCTCGCATTGTCCAGCTTACCGAAGCCCTCCCTCATGGTGAACAAGCCGCTCTTCTGAGGCGAGAGGGCCTCTATGCGTCCCATCTTAGAGATTGGCGCAAGCTCTACAAAAATGGCGGTATAGGCGCTCTCAAGGCCAAGAAACGGGGGCCTGTGCCTGCGTCCGGTCTTCAGTTCAAGAAGAAATCCGAGCAACTTGAACGAGAGGTTGCTCGTCTTCGCCATCGCCTCGACCAGGCTCACAAACTCATTGAGATCCAAAAAAAAGTGGCGGAACTTCTCGAAGCGGAAGAGAAAGAGAATTTATCTTGAACGCGCTCACGGAAAGTCAAGTAGAGCTTGACCTCAAGCCCGCATGCCAGCTATTAGATGTGTCACGAGCCACTCTCTACAGGCGGATCAGCCCGCCAGAAGAGAAATATGGGCCTCCCAAGCCACGGCCAAAATCCGACCGCGCATTGAGCGCTGAGGAACAGCAAGAAGTTTTGGGACTTTTGCACTCAGATCGTTTCGTTGATCAAGCTCCGGCCCAGGTTGTCGCGCAGCTTTTAGAGGAAGGCGAATACTTCTGTTCGGAGCGTACCATGTATCGAGTGCTTGCAGCGAATGGCGAAGTTAAAGAGCGTCGAAATCAACGCAAGCATCCAACGTATGCTCGGCCAGAATTGCTTGCAAAGGCTCCCAATCAAGTTTGGTCTTGGGATGTCACAAAGCTCAAAGGACCGGTCAAAGGACAGTATTTCTCGCTCTATGTCATCATTGATATCTTTAGCCGCTACATCGTCGGGTGGTTTCTGTCAAAGCGAGCGACGGCAGAGATTTCTTGTCATTTAATCCGTGAGACTTTGAAGAAATATGAATTGGATCCAGAAGCGCTGACAGTGCATTCTGATCGAGGGTCTGAGTTTACTGGAAGCCCTGTAGGAACTTTGTTCGAGACATTGGGAGTGACCAAATCCAAGTCGCGACCGAAGGTGAGCAATGACAATCCTTACTCCGAGTCAGGCTTCAAAACCTTGAAATATCATCAAACTTTTCCAGAGCGCTTTGGCTGTTTGGAAGACGCGAAGAGCTTTTTGAGAGGATACTTCAATTGGTACAACGGCAACCATCATCACAGCGGTATAGCTTTGCTAACACCGGCGACGGTTCATTTTGGGCGGGTTGAAGATTGATAAGAAACAAAGAGCGCTGGACGAAGGATACAAGAAGCATCCAGAACGGCGGGTTCATGGGCCTCCGAAAGTGAAAAGGCCGCTCAACGAGGTTTGGATTAACGGTCCAACGGAGGCGGCTAAAGAGCTAACAAACACAGTCTCTGCGTTGTCAAATAATTGAAGAGTTGTTGAGGAAAGAATGACTTAAATAGACAGCAAGGAAGGTTTTAGCCCCCTTAGCTTCTCACTTTCACCGTTTGCCTGCACCCTTCAGGGCCCTGAGGTGAATGGTGAAAGTGAGAGGCTAAGGGGGCGTCCCCCAAAACAGCTTTGGTCTGAGTCCGGAGCCTGAATAAAATTAGTTTGTGAAAAAGTCCATATTTGTATTTTTGGATCAATGCCCATTCTTCGCGATTGTGGTGAAGAAAGAGTGCATTAAACTATTAACAGTGGTGTCTCAAATGGCTTGACAGGTTCCGATGTCAACAACTTCAATCTCTCATTTGAATACAGCTCGTTCGGGATCGGCTTCGTCAGCCTCGATGGCTAACCGACGTTCGTTGTCAATTTCTTCCAAGTTTTCATGTCCCCCAACAATAGCGAGAAATCGAATCTCGTTCCGTCGCTTGATTCTATGCAGAGCAATGTACCGCGTATAACCTCGAAGAATGAAGGCTGGATCGTCGAACACTCTTTTGCGTTCGGCTTCGAAAGTTTCTGGGTCTTCGAAATCGGTGGCAGGCGCCATGCCCATTCCAAGATCACCAAAATAACCACAGACACTCAGCTCACAATTCTTCAATCGGCTGGTCATGAACTCTGAGTCATACATTTCATCAAAAAGACGTGGTTGCCGTTTTACGATACATAGGTCGTTCGGCAATGGAGTGGCCCTGCGAAGAAGCAACTCCACCAACCAATCCAAACTGCGACCCTCACGAGTTGTGAGCATCGCATAACAACCGCGCTGATCAATCAATTCCTCAATGTCATTCTCGTTCTCGGGAAGTGTGACATAGCGTCGGCAAGATTCGCAGTAGTTTGTGTCATAACCTCCCCCACCTTCTCCTGGACCGGACCTTTTGAGATCAGACCAGGCTTGCTTACATACATAGCGGCGTTGAACAAGAGAGCGAGCATGATCCAAGTTTCCCAAACGAATCAAATGCTGTAGCAAAACCTTGAGTAACTGATCATTCCCAGGATCAGCGTCGTAGCTCCTCCTTAGTCTCCCCAGATCGTTATCCATTAGATTTGGCTGCCATAGATGCCCCAACTGTCTAGAGACGCTACTCTTTGAACCTCAATCAGTCTATTCCAATCACCAAGCTGGTGCTAGAAATCGCGCTGAAGTTCAGTCAAAACAAAAAGCCGGACAATTAAGTCTGGCTGCTGAAATTGTGATTCGTGACTAAGATTGCAAGCGTAAGAGTGTTCCGGAATTCCGGATCGTTGACCTAGACGGGCTGTGCAGGCTCATGATCCGACGAGCATCGCCATCCAAACATCACTTTGTTATCGAGAAGGCCTAGCTCCGGTATTTTTGGTATATCAAGCCTTCCAGCTGAATACGTCGATATAAAATAGCTAGATTCTGAACGCTGACGTTCAACTCCAATTGAAAGGTAAATCAGTTTTGGACTATGACAAGAACGACCCGGAAGAGCTCGCTTGTTCTCATCTTGATTTTGCGATACAGATGCAAGCGACATGGAATGCACAAGACAAGGAAATAGAACCAGTTTTTTATGTATCGAAAGCTGCCCTTGAAAACTCTCCTAAAGCTCTCATGGAAACGGCGGACGAAGGTACTCTCGTTCTCGCCTATGAACCCAAGGCCTTCCTTGAAACCCTAGAACAAAGCTCTTACTCAGAACTTTCAGACGGGCTAACGGACTACCTCAAGGACAAAGAAGAGGGCGATCTATTCATGTTCGTTCTCACCGAAGAGGGGGCCGGAGGAACCTTCACGTTCGCCACTTAAGAGCGTGTTCGAAAGTAAGAGAACAAAGTCCCTGTCTTCCCAATGCTCACAAAGCTTCCAATAACAATGCGTCGAGACAAAAATGAGAGCTAAAACGGCTCGCGAGAGAGATTCAAAGGTCAGTTTAAAGCGCAAACGGCGCGTTGACCTACGACGGGCCGCGTAAGCTCAAGTGCCGTTGAGCAATTGAATTTGGAAAATACAGCGCTCACACTCCTCAGGCGTGCGCTCTTGCCGAAAAAATGGGTTCAAATGCACCAACCGGTTCAAAAAGCGTTAAGAAATTGGCGAACGACACAAACGGCCCAAAACCTGTCCGTTCTTCTTAACACCCTGGCTCGAGATTCGCTCGTAAACGTCGAGCCGATTAACATTGCAGCAATCCTAGGCCATGAGTCAGCGGTCTTGCTATATCCCCAGGCATCCAGTCCCAAAAATCCCAAAAAACTGGCCCAGTCAATCTTCGAGGTCGGCCAAGAGTGGGCAGCCCAGTCAATTGGCCTGCTATTTCTCAAATTTACCAATGAGCTTCCGCCGGTGCCCCCTGCTTCCAATCGCGTTGATTCCTTTTGGAACGCCTCATATCATGATATGCATGAGCGCTTAGAACGTGCAAAATCTTCATTCCTGGCGTGGGACCAAGACAAGTGCCGAAGAAACCTTTCACGAATAGCGGGGAGGGTAACGAAGTTGAACTCCGGATTAGAAACAAAATTTTCGGTTCAGACTTTTCGCCAACCAATTCTATCCGTCCCCGCGTGGCTTCCTCCGGTTCGAAAAGCGGTCACACCGGCAAACATGTTTGTTTCAATAGCCAGTCACAAGAACCGAGAGCACGCGTTAGGTACACTTGTCTCAGCGGTGCATTGGGTTCGTGAGATGCTTGGGGTTGAGTATCAGACTGCTTGGTCTCAGGAGATAGTGGATCACCTCGTAGATCCTCATGTTCAAAGTACCTAACCGTCAGCAACAGAACTCTTTCTCACCGATTCTAGGCTTTGCTTAGCAATGCTGGCTCTTGATTCTCGCACGGAGCTTGAGGCTAGGAAGCATCCCTCGTTCGAACCTGGCCGAGAAGGTGTTGATTAGAACGGGAGATTCATGGTGTTGAACTCCGAAACCAACTGTTTATTTAGGAGGCGGGATGACAGACATCCGTTCGGTAGCTGGACAAAGCGTATGGGCGACCGTCTTGAAAGAAGCCACCAATCTATTCGTTGTATTGGTGAGTCCTAAAATCATCGCTGGTTCCATGGTCGCCTACCTACCTAAACGGGTCGCTTCTGGCATTCCTCTCTCTCCTGGCACCTGCCTGGAGTGTGTTCTAGACAAACGCATGGATAACGGTGTTTGGCTGGTATTCCCTCGTCCTGATGCACCAGTCTCAATTCTCTACCTACAACGATCAAGGCGAGATTGGCTGGAGCTGGAACGTGATCATGCCATTTGAGGCTCTGCAGAATCTTGACTGCAACTTTGAGGACACACTTATATCGGCATGGATTTTGGAAATCCTAGAATACTCTTCAATAAAGAGGCAGTAGTGCTATCAAAAGATCGAACGGGCTAGCTGGATCGCGAAGCACAATCTCAGTCGAAACAAAAACAGCCGGACAATTAAGTCCGGCTGGTGAGATTGTGATTCGTGATTCAGATTGCAAGCACAGGAGTGTTCCGGCATCAATAGTGTTCGGCAAGGTTCTTGCGTCATCCTGGCTTCAATTTTTCAACATGGGCTACTAAGTCCTCAACGGTTGCCCAGCCTTGAAAATAGAGGACCAAGATTTCAAAGCTTGCTTTGTTCGGCTTTCTTTTTGTCCACAGACTAATCAATAAACCTGCAATCAATGCCGAGTACAACTGAAGCTCCACTCCGTTTTTTGAATGGGCTAGTAAATGCCGGCAACCCAGGGTGCATTTCAACCAACGGAAGAAAAGCTCTACTTGCCAACGATAGATGTACAACTGCCCAATCATCTCGGCTGAGAGGTCCCTTTCATCCGTTAGCAGTAGCAACTGCACTGGTCCCGTTTTCCTATTTAATCTTCGGTGATAACTTGTTTTTGGAGTCCTTATCTTTTGTCGCTCTGCTTCTATTTCAACCAACCTCACGGGACGACCCATCGCGCCTTTTAGCCTGCCTCCGCCAGGAATGACCAGGCGATCTCTCAAAACTCCAGCTTTGCGATCAGCCTCAGTCAGCGCATATTCTTCAACAACTTCGTAGGTGTAGTTCTTATCCATTCGGGCCACAAAACTCGACTTGGCTTTTCGGATGGCGGCAATGACCTTAAAACTCGTGTAGCCCCTGTCTAGCAAGTAGAGGCGGCGCGACTGAAGTTGTTCGAGAAACACAGCTCGTTCAGAAAAGCTTCCTGTTGTGAGCTTGGCGTTTACTGGTTTTGAGTTAAATAACTCAATTTGAAGGTGAAGCTTGGCTCCCCGACGCTTTTCATCAAGCCACAAGGCCCAAGCCATACGTGGCAACGCTTTAATAATGGGTCCAGCGGCGACAGTGAGAACCTTTTCAAGCCCGGACAAAGGCCCGTTAAGCGCGGCTGGCGAAACCTTCTGAGCAAGCTCTTTAAGGATAGAAGCCAAGTGCTGAGAATCAAAAAGTGAGGACGCTGCCGAGGGAGAACCCAAGGCGGTACGGGGGACTTTAAGCTTCTTCTGAACAGCAAGAAGGTTTGTAGCTCTTTGCAGAGAACGAAGAGAGTGGAAGGTGGGGTTGAAAAAGCGAAAAAGGAGGAGGGAGACAAATTGGTCGTAATGGATTTTTCGCTTGGGGTCAGGGTAAAGAGAACGGAGAGGTTTGAGGAGCTTCGAGAGAAGACGAAAGTATTTGAAACCACTAGGCTTAGGCACAAGTTTTTGAGTCACAAGACCTCCAAGGGATTCTAGAGCCGAGACAAATTCCTTGGAAATGATAACTAATGACTGCAAACGCCTTGCCGAACACTATTGGTTCCGGCATACCGGATTGTTGGGGTTTATCCCACAATCCGACGAGGATTGCTAGCTGGATCGTGAAGCGCAATCTCAGTCGAAACAAAAACAGCCGGACAAAAAGTCCGGCTGGTGAGGGGGTGATTTGTGATTCTTATTGGAGGCGTAAGGAAATCGTTGACCCTTGGGTCACGATTTCGTGAGCACTTCAATAGGGATCGCAAGGCGCACCCGAACTCCTCGAGTAGGACTCGAACCTACGGCTTGGTGGTTAACAGCCACCCGCTCTACCAACTGAGCTATCGAGGATCGTCTATTCGCTCTTCAGTCAACAATTAACAGACAACTGATAATTGAATTCCTGTCGAGGAATATTGTCAATTCGCTTATGGAAAGTGACTTGACGGACAAGAAGTTTATCCAAGCTTTGAGAAAAGTCAATAGCCTAAGAATAAAATGCAGAGCAGATTATTCAGCTTTGGCTTTCTTCTTAGCTTTCTTCTTGATGATTTTTGTTCTTACTTTTGGCAAGCCAAAAACGGACTGCTCTTCCGCTGACCAACGGCCGGCTTCTTTAAGCATTTCCAAACGCTCCCAACGTGAATACACGCTGCGGTTGGACGTTTGTCCCTTTTTTTGGCGCAAGCTGCTGTGAATTGACACTTTGGCCTCCAAGGCGCACTTCAATAAAACGAGTCCCAAAATGAAGGAAAGGGTTTTACTACACTTTTCGCCGTCCGTCAGCAAAAATCATAGCAACTTGTCCCTTCTTTATACCCAGGGCCCGCGCCAGGACCCCACACTTTGCCACCAACATATGCGCGATCGCTTTATCGGCAGGCATTCCAAGGGTTTCAAAATTCGACGCCCCCTTGGCGATGATTAAATCGGCATCCGCCATCGCCGAAGAAAATTCCTTCGAGCAAAGCACAGGAAGCGACCCCATCATGTTTGAACCAGTCTCGATCACTGGTACTTCTGTTTCAATATCCTCTCGAGTCACATCGTGAAGCAAACCGGGGCTCTTCACCACTAAGGTCACGCTCTTACCACGCTTGACGAGCTGCTCTACCAGCAAGAGGTCGATCTCGGCTTCCCCCGCGTTATCCAAGATATAGAGGATCTGCCGCGACTCTTCGATGGTGTGAATCAACTTAGCGATACGTCGCTCACACTTTCCTGAGATGCCCTCGTATAAGATCTTGATCCCCGAGACCAGGTCGACGTTCATAAGCGCCCTCTGGTCCACGAGGTTGGCCGACGCTGCGGCTTTGATGGCGAACTCCAAGGACGCCTCTGAGGCAATCTCTTGACGAAACTCCTCAATGAGCGGGAGCAGCTCTCGACGAAGCTTAGACCGCTGCTTGGCCATGGGGTCTTGTGCCCCAAGGGTCTTCAGCGCTGTGGTCACGGAGTTTGAAAGCAGCTCTGCGGGGCTTGTGCTGAAGTCGGTCTCTTGAAGTTGTTGTAGTACAGCCTTACTCGCACGCCTATGAAGCCACTCATTATCGGTGGCGGCGCGCGAGACTCTTAGGGTCTGCCTTAGGATACAAGACAGACAATCTGGCTGAACTTTTAAGTCAGAGCTCAAAAGGGGCCCATTTCTATGGTCAGGAGAATCTATCGGCTGCTCTTAAGGAAGAGCGCTCCCTTGAAGTGACCACCTCCTGTAGGATCCTTCATTTTATGAATTCGCTTGAGAATCGCCTGATCCTTTTCAACAAAGCCCTTGATCCTTACAGCCCGTCGCCCACGAACGTAGCCTTTTAGGTCATTACGACCAGCAATGGGCGACTGAGGAGACTCGTTGAGATACTTGACAACCGCGGCCGCCTTGTCGGAGGTTGTGGTCACAACTTGGCACTCATATTTGCCCTGAGCCGCTTGGCGCTCTGGAACGGCCGGTGTTTCGGGAGCGGCCTGCTGTTGGCCTTGACCCCTGTCGACGGCGTAGTTTGGCGTCAAGCGGGGGATGGCTTCTCCCTGATTTTGCTTGGGATCAAAGACGTTCTTGGGCAGCTCTTGCTTCGTCTGCTCTGTGTTCTCCGCCGCGGCCGTGCCGTCTCTGGCTGTGGCTCGGCCGAATAAGAAGGCCAGGCAAACAAGAACAGAGGCCACAACCGTGATCACGATTAAGGTGTCTTTACGTAAAGTGACTTCTGGGGTCACTTTGGTCCCCACGACTTCGTCAGTCGACCATTCATCAACGATCACAACTGTTTTCCCCTCAATGCTAAAGAGCTCATCTTCTTTTTGAAATCTGCTTCCAGAGATAGATTCCGGGCGAGGTATGAGTTCAAAGAGATCTTTGGAAGATTGAAAAAGAGCCATTTTTATCCCTACCTATGTGTCAGCGTGTCACAGCGCCGCGAATCAATCACGGGGCGCGAAGCCTTTGTCTTCCTATGCTATCGGTAAGGAGAAGGGGATAAATTCAGGGGGATTTCTAGGAGATCTCGGAATTTCTCAAAAGCGTGAGCTTCGTCCCGCTCACTTGAAAGCGATAGAGGCCACAATTCGACACCATAAAGGTCTTGTTGCCCTCGGCCTCTCGAAGGAGAACCTTGATCACCCCGCCGTGGGTGACAAGTAAAATGCGCCGCGCCTCAGGATATCGCCGTTGAAGCCTGGACAGACCTTCTAAAACCCGACCTCTAAAAGTCGTATCGTGGTCTTCGATCTCCAACTCAGGCTTCATGCTCGCCTGGATGCCTCGGGACTTTATCAAGAGCGGATGGCGACGTCGCGCTTCATTCCAGGTAAGGCCTTCGAGGCGCCCAAAACCTCGCTCGCGAAAGCGATTCGAGTATCCGATCGGCAAATTTCTCCCCTGGATCAAGAGATCTGTGGTCTCTCGGCAGCGGCGCAGGTCGGAAGAGAAGACCTGATCGAAGTCGAGGTCACGTATGTCCTCGTGAAGCTCTTGAGCTTGCTGGCGCCCTAACTCCGTGAGCCCTGTGTTCTTCTGTCCCTGTATGCGACCAGCGCGATTCCAGGTCGTTTCGCCATGGCGAACGGCATAGACTTCTAAGGGTTGTATTCCCACAGATATCCTTCAGTTTCCTTCGTTTAAGCCCAACATCGCCGACAATCTACTGATTTCAACACTGCAAAACCAGCAGTTTTTCTTTCCCTTCTTTCATCTGTCTTTCAACTCGCTTTCTGGTAATTTTTGCGCCCCACTCCAAATATAGAGAGTCAGCAAATCATGATCGAAGTGAAAGGCCTCTCCAAACACTTTAATGTTCCCATCAAAGTCAGCGGACTCAGCGCCACGATCAAGCACTTCTTCAACCGCCAATATCGCCGAGTCGATGCCGTCAAAGCCCTCGATTTTTCGATCAAGGAAGGTGAGTTCGTTGGATTTCTGGGCGCCAACGGGGCCGGCAAAACCACGACCTTGAAGATGCTCACAGGTCTCATTCACCCGAGCGGGGGCTCGGTCAACATAAACGGCCACACCCCCTTCGATCGGAAGAAAGAGTTTCTCCAAGACATCACCCTCGTCATGGGTCAGAAACAGCAGCTCATCTGGGACCTCCCCGCCATGGACTCCTTGAGAATCAACGCAGCGGTCTACGAGATTAGCAAGGGCGATTTTGATGAGCGCATCGAAGAGCTCGCAAGCATGCTCGAGCTCAAGGACAAGCTGACCTCCCCGGTCCGAAAACTCTCCCTTGGAGAGCGCATGAAGGCCGAGTTTATGGCCGCCCTGCTTCATCGCCCGAGGCTCCTCTTCTTAGATGAACCGACTCTGGGCCTCGATATCAACGCCCAGAGCGCCGTGCGCCGCTTCCTCAAGGACTACAACACAAGACACAACGCCACCGTCATTCTTACCTCTCACTACATGGCCGATATTACAACGCTCTGCGAACGGGTCTTGATTATTCATGAAGGCGGACTGGTCCACGACGGGGTGCTCTCCGAGCTCATCGAGAACTTCGCTCCCTTCCGTCAGGTCAAGGTTGAACTTGGCAGCGACGTCGACAAAGAAACCCTGTCGAAATATGGCGAGGTCGAGTCCCTCAACGGCGCGGAGGCTCGCTTAACTGTCCGCCGGGACGAGCTTACTGAAGTCGTATCCAAGCTGCTCTCGGAGCAAAACGTCCTCGACCTCACCGTGACAGATCCCCCTATCGAAGAGATCATCGGCCGAGTCTTTCAGAAAGGGAGCGTCTCGTGACAATGCTGGTTCATAAGATCCGCACTTTCCTCTCTGTTTACTACGCCCATATGTTGGAGTATCGGGCAGAGATCGTCTTCTGGATGCTCGCCGGGCTCTTCCCGTTCATCCTTATGGGCGTCTGGATGGAAGCCGGAGCCAAAGGCCAATTTGCCTTGTCTGCGGTCGACCTTGGGCGCTATTTCGTCGCCGTGTTCATCGTCCGCCAGATGTCCGTCGTCTGGGTCATTTGGGAGTTTGAAAGGCAGGTGGTGGAAGGTCGGCTCTCCCCATTTCTGCTTCAGCCTATCGATCCTGTATGGCGCCACGTCGCCGGGCATCTTTGCGAGCGCTTAGCCCGCGCCCCCTTCTTTGTCGCTCTGCTCACCGCCTTCTTCCTCTTTCAACCCGATCTCTTCTGGTTGCCCTCCTTTCAAAATGGAATCGCGGCCTTGGCTGCCATGGTCTGCGCCTTTGTTCTGCGCTTCCTTATCCAGTACACTTTTGCCATGCTCTGCTTTTGGACCGAGCGAGCAAGCGCCGTCCAAGAGTTCTGGTTTCTCCTCTATCTCTTCCTATCCGGCCTCATCGCGCCTTTAGATGTCTTTCCCGAAGAGATGCGGGACTTCGCCCTTTGGACTCCCTTTCCCTATCTGGTCAACTTCCCCGCACGTCTCTTAGTCGGCCTTGAGACCGACTTGCTCCGCAGCTTTATGATTCTGGGCGCCTGGATGGTGGTCTTCTTCGTGCTCAATCGCCTGCTTTGGCGTCTTGGCCTGCGGCAATACTCTGGAATGGGGGCCTAATGAAGTATCTACGGCTCCTGCGGCTCTTTTTATCGACCTCGATTCAGGCCGAGATGGAGTATCGCCTCAACTTTGTGATCGCCGCCCTCAGCTCTATCGGAGGATTGGCCGGGAGCCTCTTTGGGCTCTCGCTCTTTTACCGCGGCAACGATGTCCTCGGAGGTTGGGTCTGGGACGAAGCCTTGGTGGTGCTAGGTTTTTTTACGCTCCTGCAAGGAGTGTCGGCGTCGTTTCTGAGCGCAAACTTGTCGAAGATCGTCGGCTATGTGCAGATGGGCACTTTGGATTTTGTGTTGCTTAAGCCCGTCGACAGTCAGTTCTGGTTATCGACTCGCGCCTTTTCTTTATGGGGCATCCCCGACTTGCTCCTCGGCACTTTTATCATAGGTCTGGCTGGGACCCGATTAGGCCTTGGCCCCTTGGACTATCTATCGGCGCTCTTCCCTCTGCTTTGTGGTCTCGTGACACTTTACAGCCTGTGGTTTATGCTTGGAGCAACGAGCATTTGGTTCGTGAAGGTCTACAATGTGACGGAGGTCTTGAGAAAAACATTGGAGGCGGGACGATTTCCGATCACCGCATTTCCGGCGGCTTGGCGCATCTTTTTTACCTATGTTGTGCCCGTCGCCTTCATGACTTCAGTCCCAGCTGAAACCTTGCTTGGACGCGGAAGCGCCCCCTGGCTTTTAGGAGCGATTGTTCTCGCTGCAACATTGTCCGTGATCGCTCGTTCTTTCTGGCACTTTGCACTCCGTTTCTATACCAGCGCTTCCAGTTGAGGACGTCATGACTAAAATGATCGCGCATACGCATTACTTGGGAGGATTTTAAGCCATGGTTGATATGGGAAAATTTGTTTGGTTGAACGGCGATTGGGTGGAAGCGGCCGACGCAAACGTTTCTATTCTCACTCACTCCATTCACTATGGTCTCTCGATTTTCGACGGCATCCGCTGCTATCAAACCGGGAATGGTCCCAAGGTCTTTCGGCTCCGGGAACACGCTCAGCGCTTCTGTGACTCCTGCAAGATCGTCGGAATGGACATCGAGCTCAAGGCTGAAGAGCTTGAGGCCATCATCCTCGAAACCATACGCCGAAACGGACACAAGGCCTGCTACATTCGTCCTCTCGCCTTTTACGGCGACGATCGCGTCGGCCTCAACACCCTCGGAATGAAAGGCCGCGTCGCCGTCATCACCTGGGAGTGGGGCGCCTACCTTGGCGAAGAAGGCTTGCTCAAAGGCATCCGCTGCAAGACGTCCTCTTATACCCGTCACCACCCCAATATCACTATGACTCGCGCTAAGGTCGGCGGAAACTATGTCAACAGCCAGATGGCCAAGGCCGAAGCCCTCGCCGACGGCTACGACGAAGCCCTGCTTCTTGACCCCGAAGGCTTCCTCGTTGAAGGCAGCGGCGAGAATATCTTTATTGTTGAAGATTCAAAACTCATTACTCCTCCCCAAGGATCGATTCTCCCCGGTATCACACGAGATACGGTGATGAAATTAGCGCGGGCAGAAGGAATTCCTGTTCAAGAAGACAGGTTGACCCGAGATCGTCCTCTTATTGCTGAAGAGTTCTTTTTGAGCGGCACCGCCGCCGAGATCACTCCTGTCCGCGAGATTGACCGTCGCGTCATTGGTAGCGGCTCTCCAGGACCGATCACGAAGAGAATTCAGGAACTATTTTTCAAAGTTGTTGGTGGAGAGCTCCCAGGTTACGACCACTGGCTCACACCGATTCCCCCAAACGCTCTCTCTTGAACAGAGCCAAAGAGCCGCATTCGTGAGAATTCGGCCGCCGCATTCCTGAGAATCCGGCGAGAAAGGCAGCAACTATGCGACGGAAACGTAAGCGCTTAAAGCCCGATTCCTCGCGACCGGCTGGTCACGGCATCCGTGCCCCGGTCCTTGCGATCGTAGGACGCCCCAACGTGGGGAAATCCTGCCTCTTTAACAGACTTATTGGACGGACCGTCTCTATCGTCGAGCCCACCGCTGGGGTCACCCGAGATCGCATCGCTGCGATGCTCGAAATCGACGAAGACCGCTTCGTGGAGCTCGTCGACACCGGCGGCCTCGGCGGAAGCTCCGACACCCTGGCCCAAGACGTCGACCGCCAGATCGATATCGCCCTGAATTACGCCGATCATGTGCTGCTCTTAGTCGATGGACGGGCCGGAGTGACGCCCCTCGACCAAACGATCGCCCGGCGAATCACCAAGCTCAACAAACCGGTGGTCCTCTGCGTCAACAAATGCGAGACCTACACCCTAGAGGAAAACGCCGTTGAGTTCTGGGAGCTAGGAGTCGGCGAACCCTTTGCCCTCTCCGCCGCCCAAGGTATCGGTTGCGAAGAATTGCTCGAACGCCTCTCCGCCGCCATACCCAAACAAGACGTTGACCTCCCTCCCCTGGACAACGAAAACCGGGATATGCGCATCGCCATCGTCGGGCGCCGCAACACAGGGAAATCAACCTACGTCAACGCCCTCTTCGGTGAAGAACGCGTCATTGTCAGCGATATGCCCGGCACAACCCGAGACTCCGTCGACGTTCGGGTCACCCTCGGAGATACAAGCTTCACCCTGATTGACACCGCCGGTCTCCGCCGTCGCGGCCGGGTCGACGACGCCATCGAATTCATTGCCCACGTCCGCGCCCGAGAAGCCATCGCCCGCAGCGACGTGGTCTTGCTCTTTCTTGAAGCAGCGGTCAAGGTCTCCCTCGTCGACAAGCAGCTGGCCCGCCTCATCTCCGATGAGTTCAAGGCTTGCGTCCTTGTAGGAACGAAATGGGACCTTGTTGGAGGCGCTATGGGACTCGGAGATTACTCCGATTACCTCGCAAAGCATATTCCCAACCTGCGCCACAGCCCCGCCGTGCTGCTCTCTTCTTTGGGAGCCGTCAATGTGAAGGGCCCCATCAAAACCGCTAAGGCGCTCTACGAACAATCCTGTATGCGCGTCAGCACCTCAAAGGTCAATAAAGCGATCCGTGACGCCTACGATAAGAAGCGGCCTCGGGTACGGCGCAATGTTCTACCGCGGATTTACTTCGCGACCCAGATCCGCACCAATCCGATCACGCTGATCCTCTTCGTTAACAAGCCCTCCCTCTTTGGCCACGGTTATCGCCGTTACCTGGCGAAACAACTTCGTGAGGTCTTGCCTTTCAAAGAAGTCCCCATCAAGTTCATCTTCCGTGAGCGGGTCAACATTTTTGAGGGAGGACTCCACAACCGTATCCGCCGGATGAAGTCTCTCGACGATCACCGCTACCTCACTCATCAGGGTGTCGAAGAAGAACCGGTTGACTCAAAAGAGAATGTTGAAGAGTTGTTCAATGTCCTCTTTGGCCAACAAGTCGAGGATCCTGACGCTGTCCTGAGCGATATGCTCAAAGTGGCGGAGGAGAATCCTGAGATCTTCACAGAAGAAGATCAGTTGATGCCGGACAACTACGAGGATAAAGGCGAAAATGTTTACATTGAAGTCGCCGAGGAATCGGAAGAAAAAGAGAGTCCAGTCGAGAATCATCCCATGGGCCCAAAGTCCACGGACGGCGATTCCTAGCGAGGTGACCGTTGAGCCATGCCGTTCTTGCCATTGACCCGGGCTCCCGAAATTTGGGCTACGGGGTCATTGATTATGGTGGGAACGGTCTCTTCGCCCCCCGCACTTACGGTGTACTGCGTTACAGCGGCAAAATAGAGTTCACCGACCGCCTCACAAAAGTCCACGAAGATGTCTTTGAGATGATTCACGAATATCAACCCGATGTTCTTGCCATCGAGAAGGCCTTTGTGGGAGAGAGTGTTTCAAGCGCCATGAAGCTGGGTGAAGCGAGGGCTGCCGTTCTCATCGCCGCCGGTCACAGAAAAATCCCCATCTTTGAAGTGACTCCTGCGGAGGCGAAGAAGTCGGTCGCGGGCAACGGTCGGGCCAGCAAGGAGATGGTGCGCGCCATGGTCTGCCAGATGCTCGATATTCCCGAGACAACCGCCCTCGATGCGAGCGACGCCTTGTCCATTGGTTTGGCCTATCTCTTCCGCCGCGAAACCGTAGGCGAAAGTCTCTTTAATTCTCCGCAAAAACGCCGACGCAGCCGGGGGAAATCAAAGTGGACTATGAAAGACATCGCTTCTGGAGGCCTCGACTACCGCGAATGAGCGCCCTGGTCCCTCGCTCTTTCCCGCGTTAAATCGCCCATTTTTGCCTTTCAATCTTCTCTTTACCTGACTTGGTGCTTTTGTTAGATAGCGCCTTTCTCTGAGCGTTCGAGTCAGTTTTGCAAGGATAGATCGGAAGGATTTCATGTCTGAAGCCCCAGTCATCAACCCAGAACTCGCCGGCTTGAAAACGTCCCGGCGTGGAAAAGTCCGTCACCTCTTCGACCTTGGTGACCAGCTCGCCCTCGTCGCGAGCGACCGCATTTCCGCTTACGACTGCGTTTTGCCCACCGGCATCCCCGGAAAAGGTCGCCTCCTCACTCAAATCTCCAAGTTTTGGTTCGCCAAACTAGAGTCTGCGAAGCCCCATCATCTTATTACGGCCGACGCCGCTGAGATGCCCGAGTCGATCCGCGAAGGAGCAAAAGCTCTCGACGGTCGTACGATGCTCGTCAAGAAATCGGAGATCGTGCCTTTTGAGTGCATCGTCCGGGGTTACTTGGCCGGCTCTGGCTGGAAGCAATATCAGAAAGAGCAGAAGGTTCAGGAACACTCACTGCCCCCAGGGCTGCGCCTCGGGGATCCTCTCCCAGAACCTCTCTTCACCCCGACCACCAAGGCCGATGAAGGTCACGATGAGCCCATCTCCTTTGCTGGTTTAGTGGAGGCCGTTGGCCAGGACATGGCCGATGCTCTCAAGGCTCGCAGCCTCGCGATCTTTAAGGAAGCCAGCGAGTGGGCACTCACCAGAGGCCTCATCCTTTGCGACACAAAGTTTGAATTTGGCTATAGCGAAAACCGCGATCCCGCCAAGTTGGTCCTCTGCGACGAGGTTCTTACTCCGGACTCGAGTCGCTTCTTTAAGGCCTCCGAGCACAAGCCTGGAGAAGCCGTGAAGCCTTGGGACAAGCAGCTGGTCCGTGACTACCTCTCAGGTTTGGATTGGGATAAGACGCCTCCTGCACCGGAGCTTCCCGAGGAAATCGTGAAAGAGACCGTCAATCGTTATCAGGAAATTCATGACCTCATTACTGGCGCCTAAACACTGAATGAAAGAGAGCTAAACATGTCTGACAAAATCGATGTCGCAATCATCATGGGCAGTGATTCCGATTGGCCCTATACCTCGCCGGCTGTTGATAAGCTCAAGCACTTCGGAATGACCTTCGAAGTCCGGGTGATCTCGGCGCACCGTACTCCTGTTCAATTGGTTGAGTACGTCTCGACGCTCCACGACAAGGGTGTGAAATCGGTGATCTGTGCTGCTGGCTGGGCTGCTGCTCTTCCTGGAGTCGTCGCCGCTCACACACACCTGCCAGTGATCGGCATTCCCATCCCGAACTCTCCCCTCAACGGAATCGACGCGATCTTAGCGACGCTTCAGATGCCTGGGGGAGTCCCCGTCGCGTGTATGTCCCTTGGTAAGGCTGGCGCTGCGAATGCAGCGATCTACTGCGCCCGGATCGCGGCACTCTCCTGCGACGTCATGAGAGAGAAAGTCGCTCAGTTTCACAAAGATATGGAAGCCAAGGTCGGAATCAAAGACAAGGCGTTACGAGCAAAGATAGAAAGTGGTGAGGCGTGAGTTTAGAAACCCTAACTTGGAAAGATGGAAACCTAGTTCTCATCGATCAAACAAAGCTTCCTAATGTTGAAGTCGATCGGGTCTGTGAGACCGTCGAAGACGTCTGGCAAGCGATTAAGATTTTAGCGGTCCGGGGTGCGCCAGCGATCGGTGTTGCAGCAGGATACGGCGTCGCCATTGGTGCTCTCAGAGCCGAGCCAGGCAAGGTCGTCGAGGATTCTTTGAAGGCGGCGGATTACCTGGCGACTTCGAGGCCCACGGCGGTCAACTTGTTTTGGGCTCTCGATATTATGCGGACGCTCATCAACAGTCATGACGGCGACGAAGCATCGTTAACCGCCGCGATTGTTGAGAAGGCCATTTGGATTCACGATGACGACCGCGCTCGTTGTCACGCGATCGGAGAGAACGGATTGCCCTTTGTCAAAGACGGCGCGACGATTCTCACTCACTGCAACGCGGGAGGCTTGGCCACTGCGGAGTGGGGCACTGCATTAGCGGTCATTTACGCCGCACACGATGCTGGTAAGAAGGTTGCGGCCTTTGTCGATGAGACCCGTCCCTTGCTCCAAGGGGCGCGGCTATCAGCCTATGAGTTGAATGCTCATGGGGTGCCGGTCACCCTTATGTGTGAC
The DNA here is from genome assembly GCA_029210225.1 of Planctomycetota bacterium. Taxonomy (GTDB): domain Bacteria; phylum Planctomycetota; class J058; order J058; family JARGOJ01; genus JARGOJ01. Next base: position 3,222 of record JARGOJ010000037.1, on the reverse strand, counting down.
AATATGGCGGGAATCGCTATGAAGCGCGGCATGATCGACATGGTCATTGTCGGCGCCGATCGCATCGCCCGAAATGGTGACGCGGCGAACAAGATCGGGACATATCCCCTGGCGTTGATCGCGAAGCATCATGGGGTACCTTTTTATGTCGCGGCTCCAACCTCGACCTTCGACATGAGCCTCGATAATGGCGATCAGATTCCTATCGAGGAGAGAGATCCAGAGGAGGTCTTTGTGATTGGGGAACGTCGAATGGCTCCTGAGAACATCAAGGCGTTTAACCCGGCCTTCGATGTGACTCCGGCGAACTTAATCGCGGCGATCATCACGGACAAGGGTGTGATCAATAGTCCAAGTGAAGAGAAGGTGCGCGCTTTAATCGAGGCGTAGTTTACTTTTGGGACAAACTTTGGAAAAGGCTGGTCTGAGCATTGCTCCCCGGCCTTTTTTGAATTTTGCGTGTTTTATTTTGCTGGTTGAAACCTGCCAGGGCTTCATGCAGTAATGCATATATATGAGTGGCGAGCGGCTGCCTGAACCAGAGCGATCGATCTTAGTGAAAGCGATCAATGGTGATGCGGCATCATTTGAATCCCTGGTTAAGCGCTACGAGAATGCGGCTTTCGCCCTGGCTTTTCGTATGTGCCACGACCGCCATCTCGCGGCGGACGTCACCCAGGAGATCTTTCTTCAGCTCTATCGAAAGCTCGGCCGCTACGATCTCGATCGCCCCTTTACTCCCTGGTTCTTCCGTCTCGCGACCAACATGGCAATCAATGCGCTGAAGCTCCGCCAGAATCGGCGCTCCAAGGTCGCGAGTGAGATCGGCGATGGGGATGGTCGGGACCCTCTAAGCCAGATTCCATCATCGGTGCCTGCTGCGGCTGATCAGGCGATGGATGATGAGCGTCGCGAGAGGCTTCGAAAATTGATTGCGGCTCTGCCGGAAAAATATTCGGCGATTGTCGCTTTACGTTATTTGCAAGAACTGAGTGTCGAGGAGATTGGGGACGCTTTGAGCATGCCAGTAGGAACGGTGAAAGTTCGCCTGTATCGGGCCCGTGATTTATTACGACGGCGACTTGAGCAAGAGGGCTTACTTGCGGAGTAGGCATGCATTTGCCGAGAGATTTAGTGCAATTTCTCTTTATGAATTCTCCATCGGCGGCTTGTATGTTTCCTGTGGTCTAGATAGAATTCGCCCGGTTCAAGCGGGGTGAATCCGTGGGGGATTCATATTAAATGAGCACTCGCCCTGCTCCCTTTAATCGTTTGAACCAAACAAAAGGATAGAGATCTGAGGGGAACAAAAGTACCCCAACCTGGTTCTCACCTCTTGTTTTCCTTGGAACCGGAAACCACGGAGTTGCAAGTGTCCGCCAAAGAAGTCGATAACAGAAGCAAGGACGAACTGCTCCATACTATTTCTCACCTTGAAGGCCAACTTCAAGAAGAAGTCAGTTCAGTTCGAAATTTCAGCATCATTGGAGTAGGCGTTTTCGCGGCCGGCTTAGTTGGGTTGCTCGTCTTTGACGCATCCTCACTGCCCCTCGAACACCGCGTCCTCCCAGGCCTGAATATTGCCGATCAAGCTGAGCGAGAGTTCGTTAAGACAGATCGTAAAGACAAGAGGAACTTGGACAAGACGGTTAAGACCATAATGTCCGATACCCTTGGGTCTGGTCGAGCGATTCTTGCCGAGACCAACTTTGGCGCGATCTACGGACCTGACGCCGAGAACTCCAACGCCGTGCACGTCGCCGCCGTTGTTGAGGGCTCGTCCGCTGCGAAGGCCAAGATCGAAGTCGGTCAGGTCATCGAGACGATTGACGGCAAGACGCTGCGCAATGCTCGTGACTATCGCAAGGCCCTTCAAACGCTCGTCAACATGCAGAAGGTGAGCGTAGAAGTCGCTGGTAAAAAACTGGAGATCACCTACGAAGCCAAAATATCCTTCCCCGACTTCAAACATGGGCTCGAACACTTCGCCCATACTATAGATGAGAAGGTGGAGCTTTTTTGGGCTGAGCAAAAGCTCATTCTCCTCAAGCACCAAGCCGATCTCTTCAAGCTCAAAGCAGCGGTCAAGCTCGCCGAGAGCTACGTCGTCAGTAAGGGAGCAGAAAACGAACGGCTCAAGACAGCCAAAGTGGCCGTCGAAAACTTGCAGAAAGACCACAAGAAGAGACTTGAGGTTCGCAAGAAGGGACTTGAAGAAGCCTTAAAGCTTTCCGCCGGTCACTTCGCTGACGTTTGCGAGAAAGAAGAAGGCCTTAAGAATCTAGTCTTCGGCGACTCCGGATTCCTCACGGCTTACTCCAAGACGCTCTCTGGCTATTGGGGCCCACGGGTTGACGCGGAAGTCAAGATTGAGTCAGGACGGGCTTACGCCTTCGCACAAGATCAAAGTGACGCGGACGACGCCTACAAAGTCTATATTTCTTGGATGGAGCCAAAGCTCATTGAGTATTTCGGAACCCCCACCGAGCCTCGATTGAAGGACTACAACAGCAAGGCGCTTCTCGAAGACAATGACATCGAAGAGCCAGACGAGCCAGCCTCGATTGCTTTGCTCAAGCAAGGACAGTCCTTTTACTTCCGTCATTGCCAACACTGCCACGGTGTTTCTGGATACGGAGATGGCCCCACCGCTCCTTTCTTGAATCCTCGCCCACGGAACTACACCCACGGAATCTTCAAGCTGCGTTCAAACACTTCACCAAAGCCTTCTATCAAAGACCTTGAGCGCACCATTCGCTACGGAATGCCTGGAAGCATGATGCCTCCTTTCGAGTTGTATCGCTCCAGTGATATCAAGGCTGTAGCCCACTACGTGCGATATCTCGCCATTCGTGGCCAGGTCGAGAAGATGGTTTATGACGGCCAGATTAAGAGCAAGACTCTTCAAGCTGAGTTGAAAGCCGCAGCGAATCCTGATCCAGACGATGAGGACGAGCCCGAAGATCCAATGAACGCTGTCAAAGAAGAATTCAACGAGTTCTATGAGATCGTTAGGATCGATTGGCAATCAGTGAAACAGAAGGAAATCAAAGTCATTGGGAAACCTGTTGAACCAGCCACTAAGGTTCCGGCCACCCTTGGCTCTGACATGCTCGGAGAACTTCACAAATCAAGACTTGAGTCTTTTCAAAACCTCACCGCAGATAAACCTTCTGCTGAGTGGAAGACCCAGTTGAGCAATCTAGAGTCTGCTCTGGAAGC
>JARGOJ010001019.1 GCA_029210225.1 Planctomycetota bacterium | reverse complement strand
TTCCGATCTGTTAGAGTAGCGGGCAACATCATTAGAAAGAGGAGATGATAGTGGATACGATAACTCTTTACTATTCCCCAATGACTCGTGCGGAGCGTGTCAAACGCCTCCTGGAAGCCTTTGAGATTCCTCATGAAACCAAGGCTATCGACTATCAAAATGGGGAACAAAAGAGCGAAGAATATAAGAAGATCCATCCACTCGGACGCGTTCCAGCTCTCTCAATTGGCGAGCAGATCCTCACTGAATCGGGGGCAATCTGCCTAGCGCTCGCCGATCTCTTCCCCGAGAAAAGTATGGCCCCGAGCGTCGACAGCCCCGAACGACGCCGTTACTACGAGTGGGCCTTCTTGCTCTATACAAGCTTAGAAGCCATTGCCCTCGCCGGTGGTGACCCGGAAAAGAACGCTGAGGCTAAGGACGATATGGCGTCTTCCCTCAAAGCCTTACTCCCTAAAATTGAAACGCCCTTCGTCTTCGGTGACCAATTTTCAGCCATCGATGTCATGATTCATACAGAGCTTTACTGGTACAAAATGCTTGGCATCTACCCCGATTCAATCCCTGAGATTGACAGCTACTACAACGCCGTTGAATCCAAGTTAGCCCAATAACACGAACTCGCGCTGTCTCGCCAAAAACTGTTTCAGTAAAAAATGGATCGTCCTTAGGTGAACGATCCACTCTTTATTCTATTTGGGCAAGTTTAGAAGCAGGGCCAATCATTACTTCTTGTCTTTAATTCTCGGCAAATTTTTTGGAAGTCGATACGGCTCTTCATAGCTCGGCAACTTTTGAAAGAAGACCCAACTCGATTGATACTTCTTCTCCTTTTCAAAAGCTAATGTCACGCGCTTCTTATCCAATTGAACTTTGTATTTGATCTTATAGGTCTTGCCATTTTTCTTGCCTTTAATCACGGTTGTCCCGTGAAAGATATTCGCATCGCTTTTATCCACAGTCAAATCAGAGCGGCTCTTGATGTCAAAGCCCTCCCGATAACGATTGTGACGTGTTCGTGTGAAGCTTGGGGCAATCTGTTTAGTCCGAATGAGCTTGAAAAATCGAGCTTCTGCGATGGCCTCGGCAGCCAACTCAGTCTTCGACTTCTTGCGAGCATTTTTCTTCTTTAACTCCTGAGCCTTAGGACTGAGCTTCCCGCTGGTCTTTTTCTTATCTGGAGTATCAGGCGCGCCGACAGCATGATAGGAAATCATGGCTCCGGTCATTGAAAGCGCAATAAAGAGAAGTGTCGATTTCATGGTCTTGTTTCCTTTCAAGAGGGAATGGATAAATTTGACCCTTGTAGCCAAGGACGTCCAATGTTCTTAAGTCTTGATGGCGCGCCGAGCTCGCCATGAATGATGCTGGTCAATAGGCTGAGCCAAACGGCCCCGATGTAACTGGCTTCGTCAGTGATTTCTAGGTAGGGAAGCAATAAATGAAAGACACGGAAGCTAAGCGCTGAAAGCGTCAATGCATAAGATCGGATCATCCATACGATGTGTTTATCAATCTGTCCACGGCGGACGGCCTGGACACCCTTCGCAGTGGTCACGATCCAAAGTACCCAAATCGTTAGGAAACCAAGCTTCCCAGCCAATCCTCCCATGGCATAAATCGCCAACACCAAGCCGCTCGGAGCCGCCCAACAAAACAGCGTCCCAACATAGGCCCAGCCCAGAATGCGGTGAACACGCTTCGACTTCTTAAGCAAGAGGTTTGATACAAGCAAGGGTCCGCAAACAAGGCAAAGCATCGATGTTGAGACATGCAGGTAAAAGGCAGTTCTCCATAACGGAGTCACGGACAGCTCTCCCTTATCAAAGAAAAAGCCAATGTTCTCCGCAGGACCGTAATAGTGAAAAGTGCTGGCTATTGTTAAGAAGATGAGCGCAATCAAGAGGGAAACACTCAGCGCTTTCAACAACTGCTTTGCTTGATTTGCCATAGGAGCGTACCTCAATTAAAAACCACCGAGATCATCATAGGTCGTCATTGAGGTTTTGTGTGTAACGTCTTGGTAACGGGGCAGGATCTCAAAAAAGGAAGGCCCTAGGGAGCCTTCTTGTTAATCACGTTGGCGATCTCCGACGCTCCCATGACCGATCCGTCAGGGCGCTTGATCGTCACCGTAAAAGGGGTGGGCATATCCGGAACAACAACAATGACAGGGATTTTTAGCGAAAAGACCTCATCCCCCATAGTCAATTCACCGTTTTCATCAGCAAGCGCGGCTTGGGATTGGGGTAACAAGCCTGGAAGCTCCATAGGAATGGAAAGCACGCGCTTTTGGGAATCAGCGACTTCGATCCGAAAGACTCCCGCTCTCATTTGATCAAAGCGGAAAGGAATGGAACGCCTGAGACTGCCCACAACCTCAACACTCTCATTTGAGACCATAAGCGTCAGCGCAATGGACTTCTCAGTGTTCTTCAATTCTTGAGAGGAAACGGGCTGCCAACGTTGATCTTCATTCCTTGAAGAGCCACTCCCTGCTGCGTTCTTTTCATCCTCAGTTGAGCTCTTCTTGGCGTCCTTAGATTGAGTTGGAGCCGGTCTTTTATCGGGGCTCGCGACAAATATGAGAAGCAAGATGAGAGCGACCCCTGCGCCAGCAGCGATCGCGATGCGGGGTCGGTCAATCATTAATTCCGGTCACCCATAGCGCCAGTCATGCCTGCAGAGCTGATCCTGAGATACTTAGAGGCGACAAACCCGCGAGTCCCGTTGGCCAATCGAACCGGTGACCAACCTGCCATTGGAGTGCCCGTCACAATCACCGGGCTGTTTGGCCCAAGGGATCCAACAACCCCGGTCCGAGTTGAAGGTCCCAGACGTACGTTGAGGCTCGAAGTCACCCCGACCACTCTTGCGCTTCGGGGCCAGGCCGCAGGAGTATTCGTCGTTGGGGGAGTCGTTCGAGGAGTCGCGGGGGACGTAACTGTTGGCTGGGGGTTGGGGGTCCATGTTCCGGCGTCAGCGACTGCTGGTGTAGAGCTTGACCCAATCAAACGATCAACCCAGCGACGGCTACTCGGAGAGTTGGTCTGAGAATTCGGATTGTGAACTGTGAAGGTTTTAGTCAGTTGTTGTTTTCCTGCAGCGCTGCGAACCCAGGCTGTTTTATCAGTCACTTTAATGGTCAGTGAATCCCAAGCTGTTCCCGTAGGGATCGTCAATACTTTTGAGCCGCGGACACCATTCCAAGTGATTTCCGCATCACTGATCGAGCTGGTCACATTGAAGGTTAATCCCGCGCTGCGCTGGACCTTCGTGATGGCGACGGGGCGACTCTTCTTATAGAGAGCGATGACCAATTGCTCGCGGCAGACCTCGCAAA
>JARGOJ010001018.1 GCA_029210225.1 Planctomycetota bacterium | reverse complement strand
TTCGCGGCGAGAATACCCTTCTTTGACTTCAGGAGTGAAAACAACAGTGCTCCCAACACCAAACGCATCACGGGCTGATGATTTCATTGCGTAACGATCTAAGAAGATCTTCTCACTCAACGGGGTGCGAAACCCTTTTTCTTTAAGGGTACGTTCTTTGTTCATGCTCTTCGTCTTCGCGGCCATCGGGTTCCTCACATACTTCGACTTCTGAAAGCCAGCCTCATCGTCCCTAAAATATTCCAAAAAGAGAAGGGAGATAGCGCTTTCTTAATAGATATGAACTTTAATGAATGCGTCTGACATAAGAAGATCTCTCTAACCCAGATAGATTCAATCAATCCCTTTGAATTCGGGGCTTAGAAAAATTTCTCGTCACTCTGAAACAGTCATCACTTTTGACGAACCCCCTTTTTAGGTCTTAAGATCCTTCGATGCTCATCATTTTAATTTCAATATTTCCCACATCGAAGGCTAAGAGGTGGTTTTGTGGTGGCTAGCTCAAATTATTGGAAAGAATTGAGGACGGAAATCTTTTATGTTAGATCTAACTTATCTTCAATTTTCTCAATGAGTTATAGGTATAATCATCAAGCTTTAAGCGGCCCTTTTATGCCGGAGTATCAAGAAAAGGTCGCATCTATTCCCTAATTCTCAATACTCTTGTGAGGAATGTTTGGATCCCTAAGGACCAAGCTCTGATCCTCTGAGACATTCGTGGAGAAAAGACTTGTTATCGTTTGACGCGATCGTCGCTGCGCGAGCCGCCATTCACAACGGTGCGAACCCCCTCGCCACCCGTCAGGCGCTTCTCGACCTGGACACGGGCCTCCGTACTGAAACTCTGCTCTGGGCCCTCGTGAATGCTAATCAACTCACCGAGGAAACCGCCCGCCTCGCCCACGAACAAAAACAGCGCTACCTCTTCCTTCGCGCAGAATCCGCCTACATCCACTGTGCCCGTCACTTCAAACATGTTGAAGAGGACGAGCTGCAAAAGGCACGCGATCTCCAAAAAGAAAACAACTTCGCCAACCGCCTCGGACACTATCTCGTCAAAGCCGAACTGATCAGCGCCGAGCTGGACGAAGACATCAAAAACAAGGCGCTGATCTCCCTCGAAAAAGAGAATCAAAAGGTCATTGATAAGAGCCGCGACAGTGACTTCTTCGACATCGAAGGCATGCCTGCCCCTGTAAAAGAGAGCTTCAACTCCGACCCGGAAGTCGCTGTCAGTCAAATCGTCGAAGCCGACGAAGCCAAAGAAATGCTCGCCAACCTCGAAGAGTTCATGGACAACGACGACGAGGAAGAGGTCCCAGAAGCTCCTCCTCCCCCCTCCGCAGCTCCAGACCTTCGCCGCGATCGAAACTCAACACGCGCCTTCACAAACGTAGAGGCGGCCGCATCCCTTGGAGATCCCCTTGCTGGGACCGGCTTAGAAACGCGCTATCGACTCATCGATAAACTCGGTCAAGGAGGCATGGGGGCCGTGTATCTCGCCTACGACGGGGACTTCGACGACCGCCGAGTCGCGCTGAAAATTGCTATCGATGCAGAAAACAATGAAGACGCCATCAATCGCTTTAAGCGCGAGATTCTCTGTAACAGCTTCTTCGACCATAATAATGTGATCGAAATCTACGACGGCGGCAAAACTGACAACGGCCACTTCTACATGGCTATGGAATATTTTCGCGGACAACCCCTCGCCGAACGCATCGAACAAGACGGCTCCTTTAAAATTCGCGAATCGCTACTCATTTTTCGCAAGGGGCTCGAAGCCATCGCCGCCGCCCATGATGCCCAAATCATTCACCGCGATATCAAACCTGAGAACTTCATGATCGCCGACCTCGGCGACAACGACTACGAAGTCAAACTCATGGACTTCGGGATCGCACGAATCATTGATGACCAGCAAGAGTTCTCCGATCAGTTCTTCCGCACTATGCAAGGCAAGCTCACCGGTTCCCCGGCCTACATCGCTCCGGAGAGCATCACCGAAGACAAAATCGATGGGCGCGCCGACCTCTACTCTATGGGAATTTTCCTCTATGAACTCTGCGTTGGCAAGCTCCCCTTCACTGCCCCCACCGCGACCGAATACCTCTCCAAACATCTCTACGAAAAACCGCCTAACCCGGTGGAGACAGGAGCCCATAGAGGCGTCAACCAGGACCTTGGGCAATTCATCCTAAAGCTCATGTCCAAGCTCCCCCGAGAGCGCTTTCAAACCGCTCAGGAAGTGATCGACGAGCTCGACTCGAAAATCCTCCCGTCGTACGGCGAGCCAAAAGCACCGCAAATGACAATGAAGTTCGATCCCAAAAAACTTCAAGACACCGTTGATATGCCGGCGCCCCCCGAAGATGCGTCCGAAGATGCTCCGACAGGTGAGGCAAAAGAGGCCGAAACGGCAAACACAAACGGAGAAGCCAGCGCTCCAGAAGAAGCAAGCTCCCCCGCTCCGTCGCCCGCCCCAGCAGACGCTCCCCCAAGCCCAGCCCCCGTCCCGGAGACTCCCAGCTCCGAGGCAACAGACGCTGACAAAGAGTCCAGCCCCGCCGCGTCGTCCCCTAATGAGAATGCCTCCAAGAAGGCCCCAGAAAAATCTCAGGGCTGGTTTCGTCGCCTCATGCGGCGTATCCTCGGCTCTTAGTTAAGTTCAGCGTTCAACATTGAAGAACACCATTCAGAGTGAGTTAGGACGTCCATAGTGGACCTGCCCCACATGTCCTGGGCGGACTGGTTTAAGCATCAAGATTTTGAAAAAACTCAAGTGATCGACGTTCGGAGCCCGAAAGAGTTCCGCGAAGACCATCCCCCCAGCACCCATTCCATACCGCTTTTCGACGACGACCAACGCCATGTCGTCGGCTTGCTCTACGCCAAAGAAGGTCAGAAGCAGGCCATGGCTGTCGCTGGCAAGTTCGCTCGGGACCGCTTGGACCTCTTCAAACAAAGCCCACCCCTCGACAAACTCCTCACCGACCAATCCCTCGACGAGAGCTTTGATCGTATTTTCAAGCTGCTGCATCTTGACGATAGCGGCTTCGTTATTAAGAAGTGGGCCTACACCAAAGAGCATTGGGATGAAGACCTTGCCGCTGGCAATCCCCCAGTCTTTGTCTACTGTTGGAGAGGAGGTATGCGATCGCGGAGCTTCACTTTGTTGCTCAACCAACTCGGTTTGCGAGCCATCCAGCTCGATGACGGTTACAAGGGTTATCGTCGCTGGGTCTTTGCAAAGTTAGATACGGTCGAAGTGCCCCCGTGCATTGTTGTTAATGGCATTACTGGCGCCGGCAAAACCGCACTGCTTCATTTAAACGAAGCCCGCTTCCCC
>JARGOJ010001017.1 GCA_029210225.1 Planctomycetota bacterium | reverse complement strand
AGAAATGAACGAGATCTTTGAGGGCCTCACTGAAATGGGCCTCTTCGGACTCAGCGTGCCTAGAGAGCTCGGCGGAATGAACTGCCCCCTCGTTCTGTATTTCGCCCTCGGAGAAGTGATGGCCCGCGCCGACTGCGGAACAATGACTCACTTCTCCTTCTTTGGCGGTATCGCCATGGCCTTGCTCGTCTATGCCTCCCGAGAAGGATCGATGAAAATTGAAAACGGGAAAATCATTAGCACCCGTTTCCAAGAACAAATTGAAGAGATCGTCGCCGGCGAAGCTTGGGGCGCTATGGTCCTCACTGAACCCGACGCCGGCTCAGACCTCGCCAAGATTAGAACAATGGCCAAAAAGGATGAGAACGGCGTTTGGCGACTCACTGGAGAGAAGATCTTTATCACCTCTGGTCACGGACAACACCAAGTGGTCCTCGCTCGCACAAAAGACGATGGGCAACTCAGCGGGCTCTCCCTTTTCCTCGTACCAAGAATTATTGAACGAGATGGTCAAGAGATTGAAAACATCAAAATCACAAAGGTCGAGAAGAAGGTCGGACACAACTCTTCACCGACCTGCAGCCTCCTCTACGAAAATAGCGAAGGCGAGCTTATTGGCGAATTAGGTCAAGGCTTCGAGCTTATGTTAGTGCTCATGAACAACGCTCGCGTCGCCGTCGGCTTCGAAGGCATCGGGGTTTGTGAAGCAGCCTTAAGAATGGCCAATCACTACGCTTCTCAGCGCGAGACCATGGGCAAGTTCCTTAAAGATCACGAATTGATCGCCGACCGCCTCCAACAAATGGACACGGAGCTTCGCGCTATGCGCGCCCTCGCCTTCGAGGCATTGAATGCTGTCGAGATCTCTCACCGCAGCGAAATGACATTGAAGTTCAATCCGCCGAGCGATGAGTCCGAACGCAAAGCTATGGAGAAGAATGTCTCCAAGCTTAAACGCAAAGCCCGAGAGATCACTCCCTTACTGAAATACATCACCAGTGAGAACGCCGTCGCCTTCGCTCGTGAGAATATGCAAATTCACGGCGGAATGGGATACATCACTGAGACGGGGGCCGACAGATTACTCCGAGACGCCCTTGTCCTGCCGGTTTACGAAGGGACCAGTCAAATCCAAGCGCTCATGGCGCTCAAAGATCACCTCGGCTATGTCATGAAAGACCCCGCAGGCTTCGCCCGCAAATCAATGCGCGCCCGGGTCAAGGCTCAGGTTTCCAGAGGCGTCGAGAAGGCTTTTCATCAGGCAGAGGTGAAGCTTTATCAATCTATTGAATCGATCATTGGCCGCATCCTCGGGTCTAAAGTGAAGAATGAATGGTCGGACAATCTCGGCAATGGTCCGCTCTTCGGACGGCTCAATTATTTGCGAAGTCAATTCCTAAGAAAATGGAATCCAAAGACGGACTTTGCCCACGGTATGGTTCACGCGGAGCGTCTTTGCAAAATCCTCTGTGACGTCTCAATGGGCCGAGTCTTATTGAAACAGGCCAGCCAATACCCCGAGCGCATGATCTACGCCAAGCGCTTTATGTCGCGGATGCTCCCACGGGTCACCGCCCTCGCTATGGAAATTCAAATGGGCCACGATTTAGAGGCCCTCGTCGATCTCGACGATAGTAAGGATCAAGTCGCATGACTAAGAAACGCCGCGTTGTGGTCGTCGAGGGGCGCCGCACTCCTTTTACCAAAGCCTTCAGCGAACTCCGCAAGCTCGACACCATCGAGCTGGCCTCGGCCGCTTGCAAGGGTCTCATTGAAGAGAGCAAAATTGACCCAAGAGAGATTGACGAGGTCATTTGGGGCTCGGTGATCTTCAAGTCGAGCGCTCCAAACACCGCCCGAGAGTTAGTGCTCGATCTCAACCTCCCTCCCTCAATTCCAGGAATGACAGTCACTCGCGCTTGCCTCTCCGGATTACAAGCCATCACTCACGCCGCCGCTGTCATTGAGCGCGGCGATGCCGACGTCATGATTGCCGGCGGCTCGGATTCCTGCTCGAACGCCGAGGTTCCGCTCCCAACGAATCTAACCCTCGCTATGGGGAAGCTCACCTTCGGAGGCAAGCTCAATACCAAGAAGGTGCTCGGCGCCCTCACCGAGTTGGAGTCTCCTAAAGACCTGCTACCAAGCGCCCCCAAGATCGCTGAGCGCTCTACCGGACGCACGATGGGACAGCACGCCGATGAGATGGCGGAAAAGAATGGCGTCAGTCGAGAAGAACAAGACGCTTTCGCCATTGCCTCTCACAAAAAGGCGCACCAAGCTTGGAAGTCTGGACGCTTTGACAGCGAGATCACAAGCATAGACCTCGGCGGACACAAGCTCAGCCGAGACACTCTCGTCCGTCAGACCGTCGACCCTGCCAAACTCGCCAAGCTCCGCGCTGTGTTCCGCAAAGAAGGAACCATTACCGCTGCCACTTCGAGCCCGCTCACCGACGGCGCCTCCGCCGTCTTACTCATGAGCGAAGAGAAAGCTAAAGAACTCGGTTTCAAAGCCGATGTCGAGCTGGTCGACTGGACCTACTGCGCCCTTGACCCCTTCGACCAATTGCTCATCGGACCCGCTCTCGCCATTCCGAAGCTCCTCGAAAAGCACAATCTGACCCTCGAAGACATTGACGTCTTTGAGATTCACGAAGCCTTCGCCGCGCAGGTCTTATCCGTTCTAAAAGCTCTCGCCAGCGATGAATTCTGCAAGGCGCGATTTGGTCGAGACAAAGCCTGGGGTGAGATTCCTGAAGAGAAGGTCAATCCTCACGGCGGCTCCGTCGCCATCGGGCATCCCTTTGCAGCCACTGGAGGCCGCCTGGTCACGACAGCTGCCAATGAACTGCGTCGCACAGGCAAAAAGCGCGCTATTGTCACTCTCTGTGCTGGCGGCGCTATGGGAGGCGCGGCGCTCTTAGAGACCATCAGCGATTGAGCGCGAAGTTCTCTTGACGAAACGGAAAGGCAAGCCATGGCTGAAGCAAAGATTGGATTGCTCCTCGCGGGAGGCGCAGCCCGAGGCCGCTTTCAGGCGGGGGTTATCTCTGCCTTTGCCAAGGCCGGCTTGTCTTTTCATAGCTCCGTGGGCGCCGTCAACGGAGCTGATTTTTTGCTCGGATAGGGCGAGGATTTCCCCGACATGTGGCGGGAGAACTTACGGGACGTTCAATGGCTCGCTCGCTCTCGCCTCTGGCGAGCGAAGAACCCCTTTCTCATCTCTGAAGCCACGCGAATCATGGTCTCTAAATACGTCGATATTCGTGAGATTAGGAAGCACAGCACGGAGAGCGCTGTCACAGCGTTGCCCGTTTGTGTTGATAACGCGAGAACTGAGAAATCGAGTTTG
>JARGOJ010001016.1 GCA_029210225.1 Planctomycetota bacterium | reverse complement strand
AGGGCCTCCAGAGTGGGTGCTTCGACGACCTTTTCCCGACCGAAGCCCCAAACTTTGACTAAGGGACCGATCGTGATGTCGAAGGCGCCTCCAGAGAGCTTGTGGACCTTGGCGGATTCAACGAGAACCTCTGCTAACATCGGAGAGACGGGCACGGGCCCGAGCTTGGTGTTTCGGTTGAGCTTGGAGAGCTCGCTGTCGGGGATCCAGGTGGACATGCAAGAGTTGACGTCGGCAACCTCCGCTTCGATAGCTTTGAGGATCGCCTCGCGGTCACTCTCTTTCGAGCCCGGGATCACCTTGACCTTGTAACTTGTGCCGAAGGCCTGTCCCATGAGCTCCCACTGGGGGGCCGCCGTTGCAGGAGCAGGGCGGCGCGCCCAGAGGGTCACGAACAAAGCAAGAACGAAGAGGGCCGGTAGGATGAAGGTCCGTAGAGGCCGGACCCCGTCACTCCCTGGGTCGCCGGCCACTTAGCCTCCGAAATCGTCGAGCAGGATGTTCTCAGGCTCGACGCCGAGGTCCTCAAGCATCTTGATCACCGCCGAGTTCATCATGGGGGGCCCGCAGAGATAGTACTCGCAGTCCTCGGGGGCTGGGTGGTTCTTCAAGTAGTTATCGAACAAGACTTGGTGAATGAAGCCGGTGTAACCCTTCTTCGCGCCAAGGGCTTTGCGAGTCTCGGAGTCCGGTTCATCCCACTTCTCTTCCTCGACAGGATTGGAGAGCGCGATGTGCCATTCGAAGTTGTCGTTTTCGCTTTGGATCTTGTCGAAGTGGTCGACGTAGAAGGCTTCGCGATAGCTCCGTGCGCCGTACCAGAAGGACACCTTGCGATCGGTTTCCAGGCGTCGGAACTGATCGAAGATGTGGGAGCGCATGGGGGCCATACCGGCGCCGCCGCCGACGAAGATCATCTCGCTCTTCGTCTTCTTTGCGAAGAACTCGCCGAAGGGGCCGGCGATGGTGACATCGTCCCCTGGCTTAAGGCTAAAGATATAGGACGACATGATTCCTGGGGGAACGTCCATCCAGCCACCTTTTTCCCGATCAGGAGGTGGACTCGCGATGCGGACGTTGAGCATGATGATGCCCTTCTCGTCCGGGTAGTTGGCCATGGAATAAGCCCGGATGACGTTCTTTTTCACGTCCGAGACGAAATCCCAGAGGCCAAACTTGTCCCAATCGCCGCGGTATTTTTCGCTGATGTCATAGTCTTTGTATTGGGCGACGTGGGGTGGGCATTCGATTTGAATATAGCCACCGGCGCGGAACGGAACGTCGTCGCCTTCTGGGAGTTCGAGCACAAGCTCTTTGATAAAGGTCGCGACGTTGTTGTTCGAGCGGACCTTACACTTCCATTTGCGGACGCTGAAGATCTCAGGTTCGACCTCGATCTCCATGTCGTTCTTGACCTTCACCTGGCAGGACAGACGACATCCTTCCCGGGCCTCGCCGCGGTTGATGTGGCTGACTTCGGTGGGTAGCATCGAGCCGCCGCCGCTGTGCACATGCACTTTGCAGACACCGCAGGTGCCACCGCCGCCACAAGCCGAGGGGATGAAGATCTTCTGCGCCGCGAGGGCGGAGAGGAGAGTGCTCCCGGCCGGCACGACGACGGGGTTGTCCTGGTCGCCATTGACGACGATATTGACGTTCGCCGTGTTGACGAGTTGGTTCCGTGCCAGCAATAAAGCCGCCACGATGGATAGGATTACGAACAAAAACGCAGCGACGCCGAGTCCAGCTGTCAGCATGACCTCACCTTTGACCTAGAGCTGAATGCCTGCGAAGGACATGAAGCCGAGGGCCATCAAACCCGTGATAATGAAAGTAATTCCCAGTCCCCGCAAACCCTGGGGGACGTTGCTATAACGCATCTTTTCGCGAATCGCGGCGAGCGCGATGATCGCAAGCATGAATCCAAGACCCGAACCGACTCCAAAGACGGTGCTCTCGACCAGGGTGTAATCTCGTTCCACCATGAACAAGGCCGAACCGAGGATCGCGCAGTTCACAGCGATCAGCGGCAAGAACACACCGAGTGCCGAGTAGAGGGCTGGGGCAAACTTGTCGATGGCCATTTCGACGACCTGCACGGTCGCGGCGATCAGGCCAATGAAACAGAGAAAGTTGAGGAACGACAAGTCGACCGTCGCGAAGTCTTCAGATAGCCAGGTCAGAGCGCCTTCCTTGAGCACATAGTTGTACACCAGGTTGCTCAGGGGCGTGCAAAGACCGACGACGAAGACCACCGCGGCGCCGAGGCCAATGGCGGTTTCGACTTTTTTACTGACGGCGAGAAACGAGCACATACCCAAGAAGAATGCGAGGGCCATGTTCTCGACGAAGATCGCTTTGACAGCGAGGCTCATGAGGTCTTCCATGGATCAATCCTCCGTCACTTGTTCGGGTTTCCAGGTCCGTAGGGCCCAGATGATCATGGCGATTAGGAAGAACGCCGCAGGCGAGAGGACAAAGAGCCCGTTTGGCTGATACCAGCCGCCTTCGTTGGCGAGAGAGAACACTTGGTATCCAAAGAGGGATCCCGATCCTAGCAACTCGCGGAAGAAGCCAACGACGATCAACACGAGGCCATAACCCAGGCCGTTGCCGATTCCGTCAATAAAACTCTCTTTAGGTCCATTTTGCATTGCGAAGGCTTCTGCCCGCCCCATGACAATACAGTTCGTGATAATCAAACCGACGAAAACGGAGAGCTTTTTACTGGTCTCGAAGACGAAGGCTTTGAGGACCTGGTCGGTCACGATCACGAGGGACGCGATGATCGTAAGCTGGACAATGATGCGGATGCTTGGGGGGATGTAATTACGTAGCAGGCTCACCGATAAGTTCGACAGCGCGACGACGACGGTCACCGCGAGGGCCATAACCAAGGCTGTTTCGAGCTTCGTCGTGACCGCCAGGGCTGAGCAGATGCCCAGGACCTGGAGAGCGATGGGATTGTTGTCGAAGAGTGGGTCGAGGAGAACCTTCTTTTGCTCTTCGTTCATGAGGAGGACCTTCTTTGGGTCTTCGTTCATTGGGATCCTCCTTTCGATGGCGCTTTCACCGCGAGCTTCCGGATATAAGGACCGAAGCCATTGTCGCCGAGCCAGAATTGGAGCAGCCTGGTGACTCCGTTGCTCGTGATTGTTGCCCCAGAGAGAGCATCGACGGCGTGAGGCTTGCCGTCACCGCTGGATTTGGTGACCTCAATCCGGACCTTATCCCAGGTCTTTGGATCGCTGCCAAGCTCAGCAAAAACTAACTTACCGGGCCACTTTGCCTTCCACTTTGGGTTGTCGACCTCACCGCCGAGACCTGGGGTCTCGCCATGTTCGTAAAAGGTCAGA
>JARGOJ010001015.1 GCA_029210225.1 Planctomycetota bacterium | reverse complement strand
ACTCTCACTTTCAAAGGCAAGAACTTCACCCTCCCTCAGATTGGCCTTCCAATTTCGAGGCGATTGGCTGGAGCGAGCAGGGCGTCGTTCTCATCAATGGCCAACGGAGATTCTTCATTTCTGACGAACGCGAATTCTCTTCCGAGAAAAAAATCAATTTCAGCAATCAGACGAAGAAAACAGCCAATTATCTATTCAACGGGATCGTCGCCACCGGGGAAATTGGGCTCTTCATTCCTGGGAACCTGGCACTCGCTGGCACTGGCCTTGCGATTCTTCCATTTTTAATACTGCCCTCCACGATCCACTGACAAAATTTTGGACGTCAACACAAAGCCAATCCATGCTCAACATTCCATTCAATCTGATTCAGGAGTCCTTATGATTGAGAAACTCATCATGGCAAGCCTTCCCTTCTGGCCAATACTCGCTGCTCTCTAGCCCACTTCCAACAATGCTCTTTTTCCAAACACCCTCTGAGCCAAGCGGCTTTAACCGATCATCAACAGAGCAAGAAAATTAAGCACAGATTAACAAATCATTAGAAAAATAGCACCTGGTCTAAATGACCATAAGGCCGTATAACAAGGGCTCAACACAGCTCCTCACTTCCCCCTCTTGGGAACCGCCGCTGAAAGGGAATCACCATGGAATTCACCAAAAAAGCCCTCATGCTCTTGCTCTTACTCATCTTTCTCTCCACTGGTTGTCAGGTCGGAGACATCGCCAAGTTCGACGGAACGGGCCCGATCGCAGTTGAATCAAGGCCTGTGGGCTGGAAGGCTTATGGGGGAGGAGAGCACGGCGCCCTCGTGAAGTCTTCTTCAGAGACGGATCGCTATGCTCAAGTCTCTTTCTCGAAACAGCGAAACTTCAAGTTCGACAAGCCCCTCGGCGGCGCGCTGAGCACAAGCGACGGGCTCATTCGACACGATGGAGCCGCTGTCTATCATCATAAAATCAACCGTTTAGGAATTTCTGAAGGCCGCCTCCTCACCAAAAGTAAGAACATCCAGGAGATTGATTATCAGGAGTCGACCCTTGCCCTGCGAACTCCCAAGGGCGTCTTCATTAAGAAGCCCAAGGGAAAGCTCGATCACTTTTACAAAGGTCCAAGCCTGGCCTTGTCCCTTGATATGCCTCGAAACGCTCTCTGGATTATCAAGAAGGTCCCCGGCGCAGTCCTTGAATACTGGGATTTGGAGAAGCGCGAGCTGAAACTAAGAATCCCTCTTCCGGCCGGACTAAAGAGCTCAAGGCTCAAAATTGCACGCTCTAAGAGTCTTATTGCTGTCTACGCTCACGATCGCCCGTTAAGCAACGCCCTCTTCATCAATGGGACAAAGCATGAAGTGATCAGCTTCTCAGACATCACTGACGGCAAAGCTCCCACACGCTCAATCACACGCAAAGATCCTCCCTTCCTTATCCTCAATTCTCAAAAGGGGGGAAAGCGCATTCGAAGTCCCAAAAAGACTCCGTCCTTTGGCCGAATCATCGGCTTCAACTCTGGAGAGTTCGCGGTCTTACATTCCCGTCCTCGCCAACAAGAGTTCAAAGTCACGATTGTTGATCGTCAGTTCAAAGCCCGCGTTCAACAGATACCACAGAGCTGGCCGCGACACTTTGACGCGATAGCCTGGGATGACAATGGCATCGTCTTCATCGATAACCAAACACGTTATTACATTCCAGCCACAGGCAAGCCCTACTCAAAGGAAATCAAAGCCTCTGGAGAAGAAGCAAAGAGAAACACCAACCGACTTTTCAATGTAGCCATCGCCAGCGCGGAAGCCGCACTCTATCTCCCAGGAAACCTCGCGATCGGTGGATATGTCACTGCGTTCGATCTCTTAAACATCGGCGCTCCCGACAACCAGGGATTCTTAGCCCTCACTATTGTTCCCCTCGTCATTCCTTACACCTTCCGGCTCTGCGAGAGTCCGTTTTGAGGAGATCATGATTAAAAAACTCATCCTAGCCTGCCTCATCATTAGCTCACTTCCAAGCTCCGCTTTCGCCATAGGGCGAATGAGAGACAAGGACGTTCATCTCGACATTGACTCCCTGCGTATTCGGGTTCTCATTGAAGAGAGCCACACAAGCACGGAAGTCGATCATGTCTTCCGAAACCACTCAAACCGCGCCGCCGAAGCAGCTTTTGACTTCCCCCTCCCTCAAAGAGCCACCTTCTCAGGGCTTTCTATTTGGGTCAATGGTGAAGAAGTTCAAGGCGAAGTCGTCGAGCAGAAAAGGGCCAGGTCGATCTACACCGCAATCACTGGCATTCGCGTCGACGAGATCAGAAAGCCAGACATTCGAGCCGAATCAAGGAAGCGCCCCCCGCCCATTCCCAAAGCAAAAGACCCAGGCCTCTTACAATTGCACGGACGCCTGCTGAGACTCCGCGTCGCTCCTGTGCCAGCCAATGGCTTTCATAGAGTGCGAGTCCGCTATGTCGAGCCCACTCAAATGGAAAACGGGCAAGGACGCTACGTTTTCCCCATGGCCTTCGATGGGATATCGGCGGTCAAAACAAAGCGCCTCAGCTTCCAGGTGAGAGTTCAATCTCAACGCCTCATCGATCGAGTCTGGACTCCAAGCCACAAGAACAAAGCGATTCTACAAACAAAGCGCTCGGGACATATTTTTGAAATGAGCCTGGACGAAAAGAACGTCACCCTCAACAAAGACTTTGAATGTCGCTATCAGTCTCATCGACAAAGTCATCCAGAAATTCAAGTTCACTGTTCTGAGCAAGCGGCTCAAATTACGATCACACCTAGGATTCACGACTCTTTCAATAATAAAGGTCGGGATATTATCTTTTTAGTCGATTCTTCTAAAAGTATGTGGAGGCACCTCTATGAGTTACGAAAAGCCTTTGACGGATTTCACAGTTTCCTGCGCGAACAAGATCGCTTCAATGTCATTTCATTTAATTTGGGAGCTACTCTATTTCGCCCAAAGATGCAAAATCTAAAGAACGTTCGTCGTGAGGATCTCAGTCGATACTTCGCCCGGCAAAAGTACTCTTACCAAGCCGATCCTACGGTCGCGCTCTGCGCCCTCAAACAACTCCTTAAGAAAAGCGGCAAGCGGGGTCGGCCCATTGAGCTGGTCCTCATCACCGACGCTCAGTTCTCCGATCAACCAAGACTCATTCGTGCGATGACCCTCACGGCTCAAAATAGAAAGCTGCGCTGCTTTGCATTGGAATTAGGGAAGTCTCGCCACCCCCAGCGTCCCCTCACCCAATTCACAGAAAAGACTGGGGGCTCTTGTTTCGCCGCCAGCAATAACAATTCCGAAAGCATCGCCCAAGACCTGCTCCAGGCGCTCTACAGTCCAGTCTTG
>JARGOJ010000036.1:15201-21181 GCA_029210225.1 Planctomycetota bacterium | reverse complement strand
TGTTTTCCAGACGACCTTACCGGTGTCCTGATTGAAAGCCACGACCCCTGCGTTCCCCATAGGAGCAGCGATCACGAGGTTCTTGTGGAGAAGAGGAGAATGGCTGAAGCCGAAGCGAGGAATACGCCCGCCGAAGTCGCTCATCAAGTCGACGGTCCAGGCTTTTTTCTTTGTCTTGCGATCGACCGCGTAGAGGTGACCATAAGGTCCGCAGGCGAAGATGTGCTTCTTGGAGATAGTGGGAACAGCTCGTGAACCATCGTAGGGTAAGCGTCCGGGCGCTTTGAAGTTAACTCTCCAAGCTTCCTTGCCGGTCTTTAGATCGAGGCAACGAAGTACGTCCCGGGCCTCGTCTTCGCGATCAAGAATGAAGACTTCCGTCCCTTGAACACTTGCGCCGCCGAAGCCGCGACCAACTTTGACAGTCCAGAGTTGGGGAGGTCCATCCTTGCCCCAAGAACGAGCGAGTCCGGTTTCTTTGGACATGCCAGTACGGTTGGGACCGTGGAATTGTGTCCAATCGTCTCCGGTCGCCATTCCTGTAAAAAGAACGGCGCCGATGAGTGCTGATCCGAGCGCGAGTTTGGAGCGCATACGTGTCTCCCTTAGATGAGTAATCACTAAGAAGGTTGTGGCAGACAGCCGAAAATTTAAGAAAGAGAATCCTAACGACTTGAGACCAGTCGTCAAAGACATCCCTGATCCTAGGAACGAATTCTTACGAAGGAGGTTCCGAAAGTCAGAGAGACCAATAAGGAGCTTGAGCCGCACGAGCAAATTCAATCGCTTTGTCTCCGCCCTTCTGGGCCGATGCTTTGATCTGCGGCGGTGTCTTCCCAGTTAAAACTTGTATACAAGATCGTACACTTTTTTCGAGTCCTTGAAGGTCATATCCTCCCTCCAAAAACAACGCGAGGCGACCATCTGAAAATCTCTGCGCCAGATTCAGAACCATCCCGCACAAGTCAGCGTAGCCATCCTCGGAGACATTCATCGCTCCTAGGGGGTCGCGAATATGAGCGTCGAAGCCAGCGGAAACTAAAATCAACTGCGGCTTATACGACTCGGCAACCGGCACCAGAACTTCCTCGAAGACCTTTAGATAGTCGCCGTCGGCCATTCCTGCTGGCAATGGACAATTCACAGTAAAGCCCCGGCCATCACCGCCGCCGACCTCGCTATGCCGCCCGGTGCCTGGGTAGAAGGGGAATTGGTGAGTGTTGAAAACTAGAACATAGGGGTCTTCATAGAAGCTGTGCTGGGTCCCGTTCCCATGATGAACATCCCAATCGACGATCAAGATGCGTTCGATGCCCTTCGATCGCGCTTGGGCCGCAGCGACGGCGATGGTGTTAAAGAGGCAAAAGCCCATGACGCGATCCGCCTCGGCGTGATGCCCGGGAGGTCTCGAAAGAACAAATCCTGTCTTTGTCTGGCCAGAGAGCAAGTCGTCGATAACTTGAACACCCGCGCCCGCAGCGAGATAGGCGGCTTCGACGCTCTTCTCTGAGGTGCTGGTGTCGGCGTCTAAAGAACTCTGCCGACCTCGGGCTTCTTCAATGTGTTGTATGTGGTGCTCCTGGTGGATACGAGCGATCGCTTCCTTGCTCGCTGGGGTTGCCTGAACAAAGGCTGTTCCGGATATTGGTGATTCCTCCAAGCTCTGATAGAGGGTTTTCAAGCGCTGAGGAGATTCGGGGTGCCCATGCCCAGGATCGTGCAGGGTCATGGTCGGGTGAATGTAGAGGCGAGTATCAAGGGTCATCGTTGTGCTCGGTCCTTTGAGAAGCGTGGTGGGACTTTTCCAAAGAATAGCTTGTATTTTTTTCCCTGGAAGATAAAAGCTTGATTCCCGTTCTTGGCGGGGACAAGGCTGCGGCCTGATTGAATGATTGTTGAACGGAGGATAAGCGCTATGACAAGCCAAACAGTATCGATCGAAGAGCGAATCGCGGAGCTCAAGAAAGAGCGTAACGCCATTATTCTTGCTCACAACTATCAAGAGAGCGAGATTCAGGAAGTCGCGGATTTCCTCGGTGATAGCCTTGAGTTGGCTCGAAAGAGCGCCGAAATCGACTGCGACACCATTGTCTTCTGCGGCGTCCACTTCATGGCCGAGACCGCAAAGCTCCTCAACCCCAACAAGACAGTCCTACTCCCTGATTTAGACGCTGGCTGTAGCCTCGCTGAGGGTTGTACGGCCGAGATGCTGAAGGCCTATCAAGATCACCTTCGCGCCAAGCTCAACCAAGAAATCTACACTATCGCCTACGTCAACTGCTCCGCCGGCGTGAAGGCCCTCACCGATGTTTGCTGCACCAGCGGGAACGCGGTCAAAGTGGTCGAGCAAGCGCCAAAAGACAAGCACATCCTCTTCGTCCCCGATTTTCACCTCGGCTCATGGCTAAAGAAGCAAACGGGCCGGGAAATGACACTATGGAACGGCAGCTGTTCGGTGCACGAGTCAATATCTCGCCGGGATCTCATGTTCTTGAAGCAGGAACACCCCGACGCGATTACGATCGCGCATCCTGAGTGTGTCGACGGAATTTTAGATCTCGCGGACGAGGTGCTCTCGACGGCCGGCATGGTCGCGATCGCCAAGAAGCACAGCAATCAAAAGTTTATCGTCGGCACCGAAGCCAATATGATCCACCGCTTGCGGCGCGAAGGTCCAACAAATATCTATCTCCCAGCGCCGGGAATTCCTGCCCCAGGGGAGGCGTCCTGCGCGAGCTGCGTCCACTGTCCCCACATGGGTCTCAACACGATGGACAAGCTTGAAGCGTGTCTTAGGGATGGCAGTCCCGAGGTGGTCGTCGATCCCGCGATCGTGCCGGCTGCTCGCAGAGCCATCGAGAACATGTTGGCGATCGGTCGCTGATTCCCAACCTGTCGGCAACAACCTACTTTGCAATTTGATAGCTCAATGGATTTGTCCATTGGGCTATTCTCAATTTTGGAACCTTGATAGAAAAAGAACAGTTCCTTACTTCGAATTGAGCTCGGATCTAGGCAAAGCCATGGGCCTATTTTTCGAGGGATATGATTATCGATTCCTGCCAGTTCACAAGGGACGGAGGACCCTCTATGATCTGAACGGCCCTTATTGATTCGACCTGGAGAAACATAGCGTGAGTCTCATAGAGATTTCTCTCCCCGAAGACGAAATTGCAAGCATAGAGATTCCATCTGCTGTCGAGCGTCTGATCGTTGAGACGGAGAAGCGTATTGACGCGTTCATGGATGAACCGAGGGACGCGGAGATATTTGCCTTCGTGCCCTGCGACTTCCGCATGGCCTATCGTGGTTTGTCGTGGCTCAAGAGCGCGGGGCTCGCCCCAGGACGTTTGTTCTGTGAATGGGGAAGTGGCTTTGGTGGCACAGCGATGCTCGCGACTCTTGTGGGTTTTCGAAGCTGCGGCATCGAGGTCTTGCCAGACTTAGTGGACGCGTCCATTTCTCTCGCGAAGGACTTCGATGTGGAAGTCGACTTCGTCTGTGGGAGCTTCATCCCTGAAGAATCGCATCGTCACCTCAGCTCTCCAGAGGAGTTTGCCTGGTTAGATTTATCGGCGGAAGCCGCCTACGAGGAGCTTGGTTACGACGCAGACAGCTTCGACCTCATCTTTGCTTATCCTTGGCCGAATGAGCAGCATTTAATCTACGATCTATTCGAAGCCTGCGCTTCAGACGGCGCGCTGCTTCTTACTTATCATGGAGAAGATGGACTTTGCCTAAACCGCTGCGTTCGCCGCGGAGATCGCCGGTTTTAATCAAAAGTCTGATTGAACCTTCCGCTTCTGGAGCGATTTGACCATTTCTTTTTTAGTGCTCTCCGACTCTGCAATAATCCAAATGATACCTAGTTTTTTAGGGGCTCCATTTAATTTTAGCCGCCCTTGAAGTCTATTTCTCCTGGAGATTTCAGTGGCCACTCTCGATTCGCAGAACACTTGATTCAGTTGCGAAGTACGGATACATCGCGGGAGCTGGCTAAAAAGGTTAGTTTGGTCAGTGAAGACTTTTGTCAATGGACGAAGAGGGACCACAGCAAATGACGGATTCTCATGACTCGACTAGAAGTGGTCAATCAACAGTGGGACCTGAACCGGTAGAGGAAAGAACAGTCAGACCTACGGTTGATTTTGACCCTTCAGTGACTCGTAGCGGTCAGGGGACGATTCAACCAGCGCTGGTCACAGGCATGCAGGAGTCCGAGGCGACGCGATCGGGTCTCGGAACCTCTGTCCCGGCAACCGCTGAAACTAAGTCGTTCGATGCGACTCGTTCAGCTTTGGAAACCTCGCGTCCTCAAAAAAAGGAGCCTCAGGGTACTCGCTCAGGCACAGACACATCAGTGCCCGACAGTGTCGTTGCATTGCCAAAAGCCATGGAGAGCCTTGTCGGAGAAGGGACCATTGTCACTTTAAGCGATTCAAGAATTACTGTGGCGGAGGAAGTCGGAAAAGGCGGCATGGGCAGCGTTCACAGAGCGATCCAAGGCAGTCTTGAACGAGAAATCGCAGTCAAAGTTCCAAACTCTGACTTAAGTATTCGCCAGCAATTCACTGTGGAAGCCATGGCGAACGGCTTCCTTGAACATCCCAACATCGTCCCTGTCTATGATTATGGGGAGGAGTCTACGGGTGAAGTGCTGATGGCTATGAAGCTTGTCAAAGGCAACAGTTGGAAAGACTTATTGCATCCGCAAATCACTGATGAGGAAAAGAAGGTCGAGGTTCTTGGCCAAGAAGATCATTTGAGGACCTTGATACAGGTTTGCAATGCCATTGATTTTGCTCATTCAAAAGGCATCGCTCACCTCGATTTGAAGCCGCACAACGTGATGATTGGAAGCTTTGGCGAAGTCTTGGTGATGGATTGGGGCATCGCGCTGGATTTTCGTAGCGAGGAGGCGAGGGGGAATGACAGAGCCAGGGGCTTTTTGAAAGCTCAATTGGTGCCTGGGCGCCCCTTTGGAACCGTCGCCTATTGTGCTCCTGAATTGGCAGATGGTGACATTGGAAAATTAGGCGCGCAAACAGATATTTATCTACTGGGGGCGATTCTTCATGAGATTCTGACTGATAAACCACCTCACTCCGGGCCTGGTCAGGCCCTTTTTCGGGCGTCGGAGAGTAAGCCTCCTCAATTCCCTGAAAACGTTCCAGATGAGCTTCAGAAGGTCTGCCGAAAGGCCATGGCTAAAAGGCAGGAGGAACGCTTTGCTACCGTCAAGGAGCTTAGAGAGGCCTTGAACGCCTATCTGGACCATAAAGCAAGCCTGTCCATTTCTCAAAGAGCGGAGGACCTGTTAAACAATTGTGCACAGAGCTTGTCGGGGGGAGACGGTCAGGAATTGAAGGCGAAGGAGCGGAATCAATTGAATGCGGATTTCGCCGAGGCTGTGGCGGGTTTCAAGCAAGCCTTACTAGCCTGGCCAGAGAATTCAGACGCTCAGATTGGAGAAGAAAAGGCCCGAGAGAAATATGCTGAGTTCGCAGTGAGTGCGGGTGATATGGGATTGGCTGAGGCTCAGGTCAGTAAATTGAAACCGGGAAAGGTTCAATCTGGATTGCTGCAGCGTGTCGTCGAAGCAAAAAAAGCGCGGAGCAGTGTTGAAAAGGCCGCGAAGCGCTTGAGGGGGACGATCATTGGAGCGGTTTTACTAGTTCTTGTGGCTGTATCAGCGGGTTGTTTTTTCACTTATCGGGAATGGACAAGAGCAGAAGATCGGGAGGACGTTGCAGTTCGGGAGCGGAATAAAGCTCAAGCTGCGGAGAAGAACGAAAAGGCTGCAAAGAATAAAGCTCAAGCTGCTCAGGAGAATGAGAAGGCCGCAAAGGAAAAAGCGCAGATTGCGGCGGTTGACGCTTCGTCGAAATTGACAGAGATCCAACTGATCAATGCCTGGGAAGAATACACGAGACTAGGTGATAAGAGCCCACGGGAAGCCTATGAAGCTGCCGTTGGTGCG
>JARGOJ010000036.1:0-15191 GCA_029210225.1 Planctomycetota bacterium | reverse complement strand
AGAACAATGTCAGTCAACAGTTCCGGACTTCGGCGAAAACAATGAGAGGGAGCGTGAATTCATCCCAATCAAGAGACGACTCAATGAGCTCGAAACGTCCATCTTGAATATGGGACAAGTCATACTTGATAAAAGGTTGAGAGAATCCGCGACTCCTTACCAGAACTTTGGCTCCCCCTTGGGAATACTACGATCAGTGTGCTTTTCTCCCGAGGGCAAAGAGATTCTCGCGGGAAGTGAGACCGGGGCGCTGACCTTATGGAATGTTGAGTCTGGAGAAGTCACCCAATCTCTGGAAGGTCATGGGGAAGCGATAACGGTCTGCATTTTCTCCCCCGATGGAACACAGATCCTCTCGGCCTCCAAAGATAACACTATGAAGCTCTGGAACCGAAATACTGGGGATTTCATTCGAATGTTCTCCGGGCACAGCAACACTGTGAATTCGGTCGCGTTTTCCCCGAATGGCCAGTTAATTCTTTCGGCCTCTTCGGATACCACTCTCAGGCTTTGGAGTAAAGATACTGGAGAAGTCATACAAACATTTGCGAAACATCGCGGGCCTGTTCGTTCCTGCGCTATTTCGCCTGATGGGGAGCAGGTGCTGTCCGCCTCTGAAGACGCGACGATGAAAATTTGGGACAGTCAGACAGGGACGCTCATACGCTCTTTTAATGGGCACACTGACAGTGTTAACAGTTGCGCTTTCTCCCCTGATGGAAGCTCTGTTCTGTCCGCGTCTGATGACAGAAATATGAATCTGTGGAACCGAGAGTCAGGGAAACTGGTTCATCAATTTCAGGGTTCAGGAGCGGCCCTACTCTCGTGTGTCTTTTCCCCTGATGGACGCCAAGCTTTAGGAGTCTGTAAGAACAAGAACTTCGTATTGTTTGACATCCCGGGAAGCGTACCCGCTTTTTTCCGTGGCCACAGCGATTGGGTGACTTCCTGTGCTTTTTCACGAAACGGCGAACTTATCGCTTCGGCAGCTGAGGACGGGACATTGAAATTGTGGAGGACGTCGTCAAGGCAGCTCATTCGTTCGTTTCAAAATCTGAATGGCGAAGTGAGGTCGAGTCGGTTTTCTCCAGATGGGAAGACCATCGTTTCCACGGGGGCCACAGGGACACTCATTTTGTGGGATCGCGAGACTCGGAAGCAACTACGCATTTTCAAGGGGCACAGCGAGATCGTTCAATCATGTCGATTTTCTCCCAATGGGAAAGAACTCCTTTCGGCATCCTGGGACGGCACTCTTAAGTTGTGGGAGACAAAGACCGGAGCGCTGATTCGTACTTTCGAGGGGCATAGAGAAGGCCTGAATTCCGGGGCTTTCTCGGCAGACGGCAATTATCTACTCTCTGCATCTTTGGATGACACAGTCAAGCTATGGAATAAAAAGACGGGAGTGCTTATTCGTACCTTTGAGGGTCACAAAGACAATGTTAATGATTGTGCCTTCTCCCCAGACGGCAAACACGTCACTTCGGCGTCGAGCGACAATACTGTCAAGCTTTGGAGTCGAGTGACTGGAAAGCCGCTTTGCAATTTTAGCTATGGATCTTCAATGACTTCCTGTGTCTTTTCCAAAGATGGCGGAAAAATTCTATCCGGCTCGGTCAATGGTCAAATGTATCTTTGGGACAAATACGGACGGAAGCTGTTTCACACTTTTAAAGGGCATTCAAACGAAGTGCGCTCTTGCGCGTTTTCACCAGATGGGAAAGAAGTCCTATCAGCGTCCGCTGACGGAACTCTAAAACTGTGGGACGAGGAAGGGGGAGAACTCATCCGCACTTTTACGGGCCATTCCTATTGGGTGAACGACTGTGAATTTTCTCCAGATGGGCAACACATCCTCTCTGCGTCGAGCGACAAAACGGTCAAACTCTGGGATCGAAAGGCGGACATGAACATTCGGACTTTCAAAAACGACGAAGATTCTATTGAATCTTGCACGTTTTCCTGGGATGGCCAATTCCTCCTTTCGGCATCGAACGACAAGACTCTTAAACTTTGGGATCGAGAGACTCGTGCGCTCATTCGTACCTTTCGAGGTCACAGCGATGCTGTGACGTTTTGTGCGTTCTCGCGCAACGATAAACAGGTACTTTCAGCCTCCAGTGATAAAACAATGAAGCTGTGGGACCGAGAGACAGGAGAGGTCGTTGTCAGCTTTCAAGGGCATTCTGGGACAATCAATTCATGTGCATTCTCCCCTGATGGGAAGAATGTACTATCGGCCTCCAGTGATAAAACTCTGAAACTATGGGACCGAAAGACTGGGACGCTCGTTCGTACTTTTCAGGGTCATCGAAGCACTGTCCATTCCTGCACTTTTTCGCCGGACGGGAAAGAAGTTCTCTCAGGCTCCGCCGATCAAACCCTTAAACTTTGGGATCGTAAGACAGGCAAGCTCAATAGAACCTTTCAGGGCTCAAACGAGTGGTTTCTCTCCTGTGATTTCTCCGCTGACGGCAAGGAAATACTATCGTCTTCGGGGGAGGGGGCTAAGCTTTGGGATCGGCAGACAGGAAAGCTCCTTTATACTTTCAAAGGTCACGATGCTTGGGTCCAATTCAGTGTTTTTTCGCCGGACGGCCAATCAATTCTCTCAGCGTCAATGGACAAAACTCTCAAGTTGTGGAATCGAAAGACGGGAACCCTCATTCGCAGTTTTGAAGGACATAAAGAAGGCCTGAATTCCTGCGCATTTTCACCGGATGGCAAACAGCTACTTTCTGCTTCTGGAGACAATAGATTGATACTTTGGGACTGTCAGACTGGTGAAGATTTGTACGTTCAGTCGAGCTTAGACGGAGTGCAGTCATGTGTCTTTTCTCCCGACGGGACAGGCATTCTATCCATATCCGCTTCAAGCAATGTTTTTAAACTCTGGAGTAGAAATAGTGGGGAATTGATACATGTGTTTACTGGCCATGCCCGTAGCGTTAGCTCCTGTGTTTTCTCGCCGGATGGCAAACAGATACTTTCAAGTTCTAATGATCAAACCTTGATGCTGTGGGATCGCAAAACGGGGACGCCCGTTCGCATTTTTAAGGGTCATCAAGGGAGTGTGACTCAATGTGCTTTTTCTCCTGATGGGAGTCACATTCTTTCGGCTTCCGATGCCGGAGAGCTCATGCTTTGGAATAAAAGCACGGGATCCCTTGTTCACTTGCTGTCCCGTAACTACTCGAATACCTGCGTCTTCTCTCCCAACGGCAAATACATACTGGCGGGTGTTTCTAAGTCAATAAAAATGTGGGATCGGAATACAGGCAAGCTCGTTCGAGGATTTGATGGGCACATAGAAGGAGTGGCTTCTTGTGGCTTTTCGCCGGATGGCAAGCAAGTGATTTCTGCTTCTTATGACAAGACTGTCAAGTTGTGGAATAGTGAAAACGGGCGCCTTATTGCTAGCAAGCAATTCTTTGCTAGTCAATGTGTTTTTTCGCCGAGCGGACATGTCTTTCTCACAGTCCCGTTTGGCGACAAGAATTTCAGCCTTTGGGACGGAAAAACGGGGACGCTCATTCGCAGCTTCAAGGGGCATCAAAACGAAATTAAAGCATGTGTCTTCTCACCCGATGGACAGCAAATCCTTTCCGCTTCAAACGATAAAACGCTGAAGATTTGGGATCGATATAGCGGTAAACTCCTTCGTACTTTCA
Organism: Planctomycetota bacterium; assembly: GCA_029210225.1. GTDB lineage: Bacteria > Planctomycetota > J058 > J058 > JARGOJ01 > JARGOJ01. The sequence goes on along the minus strand of JARGOJ010000036.1, from coordinate 11,517 downwards.
AAGGTCATTCCCGAAGCGTGCTCTCTTGTGCCTTTTCCCCTGACAGTAAACACATTGTGTCTTCCTCTTACGACAAAACACTGAAGCTCTGGCACGTCAATAAATTCACAGCAACAGAGTATTTCCCAAAACACGAAAAGGGACTTGTTCATTCAATGCAAACAGCCGCTCGAAACGTCTTTCAGTTCAATCGTCTGACACTTCCTCCAATCGGTGACCTTCCAAAGCTCGTTTCCGTGAAGTGAGAGTTTGAGGCCCATGGATCGTTCAACAGCCCAATAGGATTCGCTAGTGTTTTTGATCGTCGGGATGAAAGGCCCGAGTCAACACCCTGTCCGATCCCAAAATCATTTCCTCGTCTATGACAAGGGGCTGTTTTTGACCCTGAACTTCGCAGCGTAACCCTTGTTCATTGAGGATCTTTAAACGGCCCACAGGGAGGGGGTAAAGACCGGCTGGGGTGACATCGAGCAAGAGTTCGCCGCCGGGGGGGACAAGCGCATAGGCGTGATCTTGTCCATTCTCCGGCCTTGAGATAAACAAACTCGGATTTGGCGAGGCTGGGACAAGCAAAATAGTCAAAGCCAAAACGTCACCGACTAAGAGTTCATGACGTCCTGTGAGCGCCTTCGCTTGGCGCTTAGGCAGGAGCTGCCCATCTAACTTTGTTCCATTGCTACTGCCGAGATCTTCAACAAGAGCTTGTCCATTTTCAATTCGAAGAGACAGGTGTTTTCCGGAGATTTGATTGCTCAAATCATCGTCGGGGCGGAGACGCAGACACAAATCCTGGCCCCGGTCATCGGCTTTGTTTCGGCCGCATTGAAGCTTGGATTGACCGTAAACAAAGAGACTGCGGAATCCTATTGAACTTGAGACCTCCAATTTCACTCGTGTCAGCCGTGGTGAGGCTGTAGCCCCAATGACGGTATTGACCTCACTTCGTGACTGTTCCGCCTCTGGAGATGCGTCCATTGGAATGGGTTTGAATACGACGGGGACGGTCCTCTGTGGGGCCTCAACGAAGGCTGGTTGCATGGTGTTTAGATTGGCAAGCATGGCTAAAACGGTTTTGGGATTCTCAGGACGGTCACCTTTTTCTTTCGCCATCAATTGAACCAAGATATCGCAGAACTCTTTAGGGACCTCAGGTTTTAGCGCGTGAAGATTGGGAATGGGGTCGAATAAATGCATTCTGAATAACTTGGTGACGGACTGTCCTTTGCTCAATCGATAGGGAGGGACTCCTGCGATCAAGTGATAGAACATGGCGCCGGCCGCGTAGAGGTCACAACGAATGTCAAGCGTTTTTTCGCCGTCAATCTGCTCTGGGGCTGCGTAGAGAGGGGTTCCCATAAACACCCCGGTTCGAGTTAACTGTTCTCTTTCCTCCGAAGTGGCTCTCGCGAGTCCCATATCTGCAATCTTCGATATTCCACCCTGACCAACGAGAACATTAGCGGGCTTTATATCTCGGTGTATGTAGCCGGCGTTGTGAAGGGCATCGAGCCCTGCCAACAGGCCTTCAAAGAGACGAAAGGCCTCAGTAAATGGGATGGACCCTAACTTTTTCAGCCGTGAATGAAGACAGCCGCCCTCAATCAGCTCGCAAATCATGAAGAGCATGTTGCCCGATTTACCAAAGTCGAGGGTCCGAACAACGTTTGCATGATTGAGGGTCGCGCTCAGTCGCATTTCCCGCATAAATCGATCAATGAGTTTTTGTTTTTGAGCGCTGCCTTGAAGCAGGTCTTCGCGGAGAATCTTTAGCGCAACCGTCACTTCTGTTTCTTGATCGATGGCCCTGTAAACAGCGCCCATCCCCCCCATTCCCAAAATGCCAACAATCTTGTATCGATCACAAAAGACTGTTCCTGTCATGTCTGCTAAAGTCGAGTCTTTCATTGATCTCCCTCAATTCCAAAGGGCATGTCGTGAGTGTTGAGAACACAATGATTGCTTTGATCAATGGCGATGATCCCGAGGTATTCCCCCTGCGGAAACCGATCAATCTCTGCCTGACAGATATCTTTGAGGGCATGTCCGTCTTCTAAGGCAATGTAAATGCGATGGGCAATGAGGCGCTTCATGATTAACTCACCAGTGCCCGTACAGCAAATGGCGCCAAGCGCTCCGGCGAAGACACCAGCGCCGCAAATCGGTGAATCGCCGACCCGTCCCTTAAGCGTGAGTGGGGTTCCCCCGGTGGAGCAACTCACCGCGAACCGCCCCGCAGCGCTTCGAGCGACTGCGCCGATTGTTCCGGTAAATTTATGCCCCGGCCAAAGATCGGCGAGCTTGCTAGTCTCCAATTTTCTCCGATACTTCACCAATTTCTTCATAGCCCGCTCAGTGACTGGGCAATAGGGCGGTATTCCTTGATGCCGGGCAAAAGCAGCGGCGCCGTCGCCGCAAAGCATGGCGTGGGGGGTCTTCTCCATGACCAAACGCGCCACCTGAATCGGGTATTGAACTCCCGTAATGCAGGCGACCGCCCCAAAGTCACCCTCATCGGTCATCACGGCGGCATCGAGTTCACAAAGACCTTCTAAACGCAGATTGGCTCCGGTGCCCGCATTATAACGATCGTCATCCTCGAGGATTGCTCCGGCAGCGACGACGGCATCGAGAACTGTGCCGATCTTAAGCGCATCCATACCCGACTTCGCGGCTCTTTCGCAGCCGTCGTTCCATTCGGAGGTCGCGCCGACACCACCGTGAGTAATTACCATGTCATGACTCATATAAATGTCTCCTTGCAACCGCATAAACTCGTCGCTCAGGCTAATTCAACGAGCACCCAATGAAAAGCCCCCCTTGCGTCACTCCCAAAGAACGGGTCCAATAGACCTTTGCAAAATAACGAACGCACGGGGATAGTTCATGTCAGACTCTCGCGAGGACCTTTACACCGAATCGGTTGAAATGCACCGAAAGTATGGTGGCAAAGTCGAAATCCGCTCAAAAGTACCCCTGGAAAATCAACACGACCTGTCTCTGGCCTACACTCCGGGAGTCGCGCGAGTCTGCGAATTGATCGCGAAAGATCCTAGCTTAGCTCGTGAGTTAACGATTAAGAAGAACACCATCGGCATTATCACCGATGGCTCCGCAGTGCTTGGCCTTGGAAACATTGGTCCTGAAGCAGCCCTTCCTGTTATGGAAGGGAAAGCCATTCTATTCCGGGAATTTGCAGGAGTCGACGCGATTCCTCTTTGCCTCGACACACAGGACGTTGATGAAATCGTGACGGTCGTGAAAGCACTCGCTCCCGGTCTCGGCGGAATCAACCTCGAAGACATCGCCGCTCCACGCTGTTTTGAGATCGAAGCCCAGCTCCAAGACCTTGGCATCCCCGTCTTTCACGACGATCAACACGGCACCGCGATTGTTGTTCAAGCCGCGCTGATTAATGCTGCGAGAGCGCTCAACAAACCATACACGTCCTTGAATGTCGTTATTTCCGGTGCGGGTGCCGCTGGGCGCGCGATCGCTCACCTGCTGACTTGCTTCACTGAAGAAGACGCTGTGGGCCTCGCTTGCACGGCAATCAAAGATGTTGTTGTTTGCGATAGTAAGGGCGCGATTTATGCCGGTCGCCCTGCTCAAAAGACGAACCGTGGCGGAAAAAAAGGCAGCCTGAAAGACGTCCTGAAAGACGCAAACGTCTTCATTGGAGTCTCAAAGGGCGATATTCTCGGTAAGGAAGACATTGAGTCCATGGCCGACGATCCCATTGTTCTGGCTCTCGCCAATCCTATTCCAGAAGTTCACCCTGATGTCGCCACGGCCGCAGGCGCGGGGATCGTCGGAACAGGACGCTCGGACTATCCTAACCAGGTCAACAACGTGCTCGCCTTCCCCGGTATTTTCCGAGGGGCCTTGGACGCTGGGGCGACACGAATCACATACGGAATGAAACTCGCGGCAGCCAACGCCCTCGCTGATTCCGTAGAGACCCCTGCGAAGGACGCTATTCTTCCAAACGCCCTCGACCGAAGCGTTGGGCCCAGAGTCGCGAAAGCTGTTGAGAAGGCTTGGAACGACCTACAACGCCTTAAGTCTTTTGAAGAGAAGTAGACTGAGCGGCCTCGCTTAGAATCCGAAACACAAATTGACCCATGGACGAGACCGAAACGGTTTCTCATGGGTCTTTTTGGTTCAGAGAATGATTTGGCGTGGAGTCTTTTGCTTAGCCTCGGGTGAGAACCAAGAGCGCCGGAGTGATTGCGTAGACAAGGACGAGTATGAAAATCCAGCGTCGAGTGCTCTTTTTAAGCGTCATCTGAAAGCGCGCTTCAATCTCCTCTAAGATTGGATTTAACTGTGCATCCGTCAACGGTAGGGCCGTTTTCGCGAGCTCTTCCCGCGTCGCAAAAGACACCAATAAGGCGTCGCTGACCTGTCGCTTGACATGATCAACGACCTCAGCGCGGTAGCCGGTCACAGGTCCATCTTTCGCTGCGATCTCTTCGAAGTCCTGAGATGTGAGAAAAGCTTGATGATTGGCTATCAGTCGCGCTTTGTAATCTCCTTGCGCTTCTTCATTCTCGGTCTTTAGAAGTCGCTCTGCTAAAAAAGGCGCCACCAAGGGTGACTTCATAGCGTAGAGGCTCACCAAGAAGAGACCCCGTTGATACCCGACTCGCCCGAGCAATCCGATTCCAAGAAGAACGTAGGTGAGGAGAAGGAAGTAGATCCAGGAGCCCATGTATGGGTCGACGTACTCTAAGGTCCCGGAGAGCCTGAGGCTTGAGAAGGCGGCGCAACCTGAGAGCAGACCCAGAAAACCCCATCCAAACATCCGGCTGGGTATGGCCCAGGATCCGAAGAGGAGAATCTTGTTGAAGTCGATGCTTTCGCTTTCGGAGCTCATTTATGAATCGCCTTATTCTGGCAACCAAGCGGTCGCTCGAAGGTCGGCAATCGTCGATTTATAGTTGTGAAATTGAGTGACGACATAGAGGCCCTGGAATCCGAAGTCGTCCCGAATGAGACTAAGCATCTCCCGTGTGACTTCCCGACCTCGGGCTCGTGCGGCCTTCTTGGTCTTCATGCCTTCCATTTCACGAATCAGCTCTTTAGGAACGGGCATTCCGAACTCTTGTCGGAGAATTCGTGCGTTCCTCGCGGAGAACAAAGACATGACACCGGGAAGGAAGAAACAATCTCGCCCGCGTTCTTCTTTTAGCCGAGCGCGAAGCTCCGTTGAAGATTGATAGAGGTCCGAGAGTGTAGCCTTATCAAAGAGCGGCTGGGTCAGGCAGTAACTTGCTCCAGCGTTGGCCGACTTGGTCCAGAATTTCCTCATTTGGGGTTCAAGGGCCCGTGGGTTCAGGGCCGCGCCGACAAAGTAGTCGGTCGCTGCCAGCTCTTCCTGGCCGGTCAATCCAAAGCCGTGATTCCGTCGAGAGAAGGCGCGAATGCCAGAAACCGATCGGAAGTCATAGGGCGCTGAGGATCGAGCATACTCCCCAGATGGTGGGTCTCCAGTAATGACCAGAACGTTTCGAGACAAGTAATGAAGGGACTCAAGCTCGGTCGCAAAGCGCACAAGGGTCTGGTCTGCACAGGAGATATGGAGCACCAACTCCAATTCGGGGACTTCTCTTTTGAGGAGATTGGCGAAGGTGTTCCGGTCCATTCTGGGAACGCGCCCTGGGTTGTCCCCGATAGAAACTATTTTTATTCCGGCTTCGAAGAGCTGCTTTGCTCCAGCAATGAACTTCTTTGGCGTCTCGCCGATGCGAGGGGGATCGACTTCGACGACAATAGGGCGATGAACGGGATCGTCGCGTCTCAACTCTTGCTCTAGAAGGGTGGGGATGTAATCCGGTCGCTTACGAAAATCGCCAACGGTGACTCTGCGAGCGCGGTCATAGCGCTCTTTATGAAGCTCCCGATAACGTCTGAGGTCGGCTGGAGCGATGTGATCGACGAGGTCTTTCACTTGCGAGATATGATCCGGCGTAATTCCGCAACATCCTCCGATAAGACGAACTCCTGCTTCGATCATTTTTGAGCCGAAGGTACTGACAGTTGTCTTAAGGCTCCGCTCCGCCTCAAAAATTCCCTGGCAGAGCTGGGCTCGCTTGCCGAGATTGGGCTGCGCGGTGATCGGCAACATCGTCCACTGTTGAATCTCTAAGATCTGGTCGTACATTTCAGCCGGGTCTAGGAAGCAATTCAAACCCACGCAGTCCGCGCCTTCGCGGTCGGCATCCCGAATCAGTGTTTCTAAATCGTCGCGAGCAACCGTTTCTCCCCGGGTCGTCGACGCGACTTGGAAGACTATCGGAATATCTGGAAACAACTCCTTCGCTAATTGCAGCGCCGTGATGCCCTCGACGTGGCTGTGGACCGTCTCGATAACAAAGCAATCGATACCCGCTTGTCCAAGCGCGAGAATTTGCTCCTCGTAGGCTTCACGAATCGCGACCGGATCGCCAAGCTTCGAACCCAGAGAGTCTCCGGTGCTGTGAGTCAATGGACCGATCGATCCTCCGACAAGGCAGTGGGTTCCTGCCACGGCTTGCCGAGCAATATCGACGCCAGCTTTATTAATGATCTCAACGAACTTCTCATGAGAGCGTCCAAAGCTCGTGAGATGGAAGCGGTTCGCGCCAAAAGTGTTGGTTTGAATCAGGTCGACCTGGGCCGCTTCCAGATACTGCCTATGAACCGAGGCAACTAAATCGGGATTCTCAATATTGAGGAAGTCGAAGCTCTGGTTTCTGGAGATTCCTCCTCGGGTCAGGAGATATCCCATCGCGCCATCGCCACGCACTATGCCTTGTTCCAGGCGCTCGATCAGGCCTGATTTTTTACTGACTTCTTCGGACATCTAAACGGGCATCCTCAACGTTGCGGCCATGAAGGCGCACGGCCCTCACGAATGTCTTTGAAGGCAGCGCGACCGACAGCCGCGTCCCCACTCTTCACCTGGTCCTCGTAATACTTCGCCTCAAGCCGGACACGCTCGCTTTGAGGAAGGGAGAGGCTTGAGAGCACCGCTGTCTTAAAGCCCGCGATCGCTCTCGGTGACTTCTTGACGATATTCGCCGCCATCGTTCGCGCCCGAGCAAGGCTCTCCTCAGGGCTATCTTGAAGTTCGTCAACGAGGCCGATACGAAGCGCTTCCTCTGCGTGGATCGCTTCCCCAGTGCATCCCATGCGAAGCGCGTGATTGGGGCCGACAACGGCGGAGAGCAGGGCGCTTCCCAGGGCTCCGGGAATGATACCCAGGCCGGTTTCAGGGAGTGCATAGCTCGCCTTCGGGCTGGCGATGCGGTAGTCAAACGCAAGCATGAGCTCTGTGCCAAGACCCAGAGCTAGTCCGTCGACGAGGACCATAGAGAAAATGGGGAGTTGACGGAGTGAGAGCAGCGCACGACGTTGACGGGTGACATGTTTGATAACGTCCGCATCGGTCCAATCGGCTCGCTCAGTGACATCGGCGCCGGCGACAAAGATGGCCTTTCCGCTCTTCGTGATTTTTGAAGAGTAGGCAATCATTGCGCGGATTGTTGAGTCGTTTTGAACGAGCTCAGCGAGACTCTCAAAGTCGGCGATCACAGCGGAGCCACAGGCGTTTACTTTGCCGTGGTCGAGGCGGACGACCAACGTCTGACCGTCGTTTTCCCGGGTGACATTGAGCATTTGAAAGTCAGTGGAGTTGGAGTCCATGACGGTTTCCTTTATCGATGAGAGGCGGTCTCGGCGGATGAGGCGGCCTATTCTAAGGATCTTTCCTTTGAATAGTGAGAGCGGAGATGGGAGGAAAGTTCACGAACCCTTTGCGATCGACGGGAAGCGCCGATAAATCGCTGATTGCCAACGATGTGTTTGGGGGCTGGAGACCGAGGGAAACCCTCGATACTTGCAGCTGTTAAGGGCACGGAGATCGCCTTGGCGGTCCAGCTAGACGGCTATTGAGGGCCCGCCTTTGCCGCGAGTTCGGTCCCAAGCTCCCGAGCGAATTCCTCGAATTTAGCGACTTGTACGGGGAAGGAGTTCTCGTTCCAGCCCATTGGGTCTTTGAAAAAACAGGCCAGCTCGCTAAGCATTCCGACCCGGCCGGCATCCCGACCAGCTTGAACCAGCCTCGCCAAATCGAGAATGAGAGGCGCAGCCAGGGCGCTATCGGCTCCCTGCCAGGTGAATTGGAGGGTCATTTTTGTGCCGAGGAAGCCTTCGAAGTGGATGAGGTCCCAGGCGGTCTTCCAATCCTTTAGAGACGGAACGTAGTCGATGCGAGTCAGTGAATCGTCGATATGAGAGCCAAGAATCGAACGGAGAACGGCGTCTTTTCCCGAGGTCTTCGCGTCGTTCGCGGAAGGATCGGAGAGGATCTTTCCATCTCGATTGCCGAGTACGTTGAATCCACTCCAGGAGAGGACATGCAGGTTTCGGGCGACGAACATAGGTGCGAGCATTGTGCGAACAAGGGTCTCACCGGTCTTGCCATCCTTGCCTGCGTGACAGACAGCCTTTTCCTTCGCGAGTTCCTGAAGCGCGGGGATTGATGAACCAAGAGAGGGTGTGAAGTTGACGAAGGACGCGGATTCTTCAAAGGCCGCGAAGGCATAAAGCACCGACGCAGGAATGGTCTGGTCATTGGAAGAGATCGCCTGGCGTAACTGCGAGAGCGAATCGAAGCTTGGATTCCATGGACGACTTGGCTCGGTGGAGGTCAGGTGAATGACGACAATGGATTCGAGATCTTCCTGCTCGGCGAAGTCTCGTAGATCTTTTCGGACTCGTTCGACGGCCTGCTCGACGCTCTCCTGACGGCTCGCGACGTCATGGCTGAGCATGCTTTGCATGAGTCCGCTGGCGCCCTGGATGATCCCTGGACGAATGCGAGGCGCGATCTCTTCGAGGGAATCTTGGATTTGCTCAAGCAGCGGCATTCCGAAGCAGCGCAGTTCATTTTCAAGCCGAAGCGCTGTTTCCCAAGGATTGCCAGTACGAACGTCATGGCCACCGAAGACAAATCCGGAGAGCGGAGTGAGAGGGAGCTTGCGAATTTCTTCAAGCTCCGAGACAAGACCCGTGGTGCCGCGAAGTCCCCGAGCGATGGCCGCCGCGCCAACCATAGAGGTTGTGGCGACATCACCAAGCGCGCCGATGATCCAAACGCCGAGGCGCTTTTGATCAAGGTTGGGGAGGTATTCTTCACGAGTCATCAAGGGTCTCCAAACTCCGGATTTACTTTTCTGGCGGCGCAGCGCGTCTTACTTCTTGGTCTCAATATGCTTGAGGGCTTTGTTCAAGGCATTGAGAGAGTAAACAGTAGGGATCACAGGATTCCCTTCCCACCAGCGAGGGCTCGCTTCGTTAATCCAAAAACCCGCTGGCTTTTGCTTCTTTTTGAGAGTCTTCGCGAGCTCTTGGGGCCAGTTCTTGTCGCCATCTTTTGTTTTGATAGTGACCTCACCATATGCCTCAAGCGCTTTAGCGAAGGCTAGATAATAGTAAAAGAGGCCTTGCTGGTTGGCGTCTTTTTTCGGATTCCGGACTCCGAGGCCCGAGTTCTTAGCCAGGGTCCAGTGGGCGCCGATCCACTTAATGGCCGCCTTGACGCGAGGATCCTTTTTATCGACGTTGCAGTAGAGCAATGACATGAGGCCAGCGTAGGTCATTCCTGCGTATGATTCGTAGCTGACGGTTCCGTCCTTATGATCGGTGGACGAAGATTTATTGCGGCTCAAACCGGGATCGTAAAAGAATCCGCCGTCGTTCTTTGGCTTAATCTTGCCAGTCCCTTTATTCGTCTCCGAGTTGTTTTGGCAGCCAGAAATGAACTTTGCGGCGCGTTTGAAGACAGGATCGTCTTCGGAGAGTCCACTTTCTTTGAGAGCCTGAAGCGCCATACTGGCGTTGGAGAGGTCTGCGTCGGGCTTGGCGCCTGATTTATCATAGCCCCAGCCGCCATAGTTGACGTCGCCTTTTTTGACGCCGTTGCTATCGCTGAATTGAGTCTCGGAGAGCCACTTTGCAGCTTTCGCAATGGCGTCTTTGTATTTCTTGGCGTCTGTTCTCTTCATGGCCATCAGCGCAAGGGAGGTGCGGTATGTGATGTAACCAGAGCGTTTGTGGGTAAAGGATCCATCGGCTTGCTGACACTTGAGCATCCAGTCGATGGCCTTAGTGCAGGAAGCCTTATATTTCGCACGAAGCTCTGGAGGCGCTTCAGCGAGTCCCATCACGGCGAGGCCAGTTGTTCCCAGTTCGCCTTTTAGGCCTGGGCCACGCTCGCCCCAAGAGCCATTCTTATTCTGAATTTTGACAATCCAATTTGCGGATTTTTCGTACATTTTGAGAACTTCAGATCGAGCGAGATCTCTGTCCTTAGCAAGGCTGGGGGTGGCTGCGATGAGGCAGACACACGCGGCAGCTGCAAATCTATTTAGCAATGACATAATCGACCTTTCAGTTTCAATCACTTGGAATTGTTCTAACGCGCCTGAAACGCTGTTTTCAGTGAGACTGTTTTATTACTGTTTCTCTTCATTGAGTTGTTGGAAATATTTTCGCAGTGTTTGCTTCATAGACCAAGATAACTCGACTTTAGCGCCGGCTAGGCGCCGATTCAATTGTTCTTTATTCAACACAAAGGTCGTCCTTTGAGTTCCCGAATCAGTGACTTTTTTCACGGTGCCAGTTCCGTCACCCTTATAACTGTCGGCGAGAGTCTTAGATCCCTCTGTAGAATTCTGAGATCCTGATTCTCCTGGCCTTTCCTTGTCTTTAGAGTGGCCGCTCTTGCCCCCTGAATTTTCACTCGCCCCGTTGTTATTGGCTGGCTTTACATCGTGTTCTTTGGGGTCATTGACGGCTTTTTTTGAAGATCCGTTTGAGTCGGATTCTGTGCCTTTAGGTCCTTGATCGTTCTTGCCGTCGTCGACGCGAACAGTCTTACCCGAGTCTGATTTTTGATTCGTCTGCTTCGTCTGCGTCTGATTGGGCTTCTGGAATTCAATTTTAGTATTGACTCCCGACTCCTTGTTCTTCGAGCGGCCAGCAACAATGTCGAGGGGAGCATCGTCGTTCGCGAGCAGTGAAATCGACGCTGATGCTGACGACTCTTTGCCAAAGTCTTTGAGAGGCCCGGCGAACAAGAAGAGCGCGAATAACGCTGCGAGCGCCAATCCCAATTGAAAACCTCGGGGAGCGCGGAGGGGCACGAGTATCTTTGGACTCGATGCTGCAAAACGTTGAAGCGTTTGTTCTTTCAAATTGAGCAACAAGGGCGCGGGTGCGGTCTGTTTCGCATGGGCATCCCAAGTCGATTCAACCAAGGCCCCCGATTCCAATCTTCGATCGAGGAACGCGCTTGTTTCCAAGATGGCCGGGTCCTCTGCGGGGCCGAAGCGACGGTAAACATGGAAGGCTGAGGCCACGACGACGAAGATGCTCAGTGAGAATAAGAAATTGGCAAAGAGGCTATGGTGCAAGGAGCCCGAAAACAAGGCGACTTCGGCGGACCAAAGACTGATGAGAATGAATAGACCG
>JARGOJ010001014.1 GCA_029210225.1 Planctomycetota bacterium | reverse complement strand
AAAGATTAAACTATCAGATCAGAAAGAGAATCAAGTTCCTGAAGCATTCAAGAAGTTAAGCCTGGCTGAGCGACAAGCGAAAATCGAAGCGCTGCTCAAAGACCGTCGCGCAATTCAGAAGAAGATCCAAGAACTCGACGTGAAGCGTCGCAAGCACGTGGCCGCCGAGTTGAAGAAGCTCAACAAGAATAACAAGGACAGTCTTGACGAGGCCATGCTTAACGCGGCTAAGAAACAAGCAAGTGCCAAGAAGTTTAAGTTCGGAGAATAAATGGCGCGTCAACGAATCTTAGTGATCGAAGATGACGAAGCAATTCGTGAGGGTGTCGTCGACGCCCTCACCTTTGCAGGTTTCGACGTCCTTGAAGCAAGTCAAGGCGACACAGGGCAAGACATGGCCGTACGCGTTGACTGCGACCTCCTTCTCCTCGATCTCGTACTTCCGAAGGTCAGCGGCCTCGATATCCTTCGGGTCGTCCGTCGGTCGCGTCCGACCCTACCAGTCATCATTGTGACGGCCAAGGGCAGTGAGGCCGAGCGCATAGAAGGACTAAAGCTGGGGGCGGATGATTACGTTGTGAAACCCTACAGCGTCAAAGAGCTGCTCGCTCGCATCGAAGCAGTTCTGCGCCGTAGCCCGGGACGGGCGGTGCAGACAGAGTTGATCACTATTCCTGATGGCGAAATTGACTTGGCTCGTTGTGAACTGCGATTCCAGGGGGAGAACCCGGGACGAATAGAGCTATCAGAACGGGAAGTGGAATTGCTTCGCTATCTTTCAAGTCAACCCGGACGAGCCATCTCTCGCGATGAGTTGTTAGCCCATGTTTGGCGCATTGATCCAAAAGGCGTCGCGACCCGAACCATCGATATGCATGTCGCTCGACTTCGCGAGAAATTGCGAGATAAGACCGGAGAGGCTAAGGTTCTTTTAACCGTTCGAGGCAAAGGTTACATGCTTGCAAACGCTGGAAAGGCGCAGTCATGAAAGTGTGGCGAAGCTGGGTATTCTTTGGAGGCTGCATCTTGGTCGCTCTTTTGGCGCTGACCTGGGTCACGAGCGTGGTGCTGGGCTTGGAAGATACCGAGCGTGAAGCAACGCAGCGCGCAATCCTCGAAGAGAACACACGGCTGGCGCTTTGGCGTGTCGACTCTGTGATGTCGGCTTTTATAGTCAGCGAGGGAGCGCGTCCGCACTTTGCTTATCAATCATTTTATCCAGCGCAATTGGCCTTATCGAGAGATTCGAAACTCTATCAACAAGGCACTATTTTGGTTCCATCTAGATTGCTGGGGCAGAGCGGAGAACATGTTTGGCTCCACTTTCAGTCGGAGGGCGACGGCCAGTTAAGCTCGCCCCAAGTTCCCACTGGCTTTATGTGTGATGTCGCCGAGCAGAGTAACTACGCACCCAGCGACTCGATTGAAGCTTATACCAAGCGTCTCAAGCAGCTAGGGGACTTCTTTAAACACGATGAACTCTTAAAGAAACTAGGCGCTGGAGAAGCGTTTTTTGAAAAGGGCTCAAGCTATTACGAATTGAATTTGAAGCCGAGTCCCGAAAATCAGGGGCAGGTCGTCGATCAACAAAGCGCTCGCTATGACACTAGCAACTATACACCTGTCAATCAGGAGAGGCGTTCGAAGCAGGAATTGGGCGCCAGAGCCTTTAATAATCGATGGTCTCAAAGGCAGCAAAAGGCCAATAAAATTCAGGGGAATTCGATCCCGAAGCCGGACCGGGAACGAGGTCAAATACTGGCGGAGAATGAGCGCTCTTCCATCGAAGAAGGCGTCATGCAAGCCGTCTGGATGGGGGATCACTTGCTCTTGGCGCGGCGAGTGAAAATGGGAGAGAAGGTCGTTATCCAAGGTTGTTGGTTGGATTGGAAGAATTTGAAGAGTGAGTTCGTGAAGAGCTTGGCGGATTTGCTCCCGGACGTCGATCTTCATAAATCAACCGCGCTGTCAGAAAGCTCGCGAAGAATGGCGTCTATCCCGGTTGAATTGACGGCGGGTCCACTCCCCATTGATCCAGGCCCAACGACTTCTCCCCGCGCAGTCTCTCTAGGTATCGCATGGGGGGCTTGTCTTATCGCGGCCTTGGCGCTCGGTATTTTGTTAAAGGGATTGCTCACTCTCAGTGAGCGTCGTGGAGCCTTTGTTTCCGCGGTGACCCATGAAATGAGAACTCCTCTTACAACTTTTCGTGTTTACACGGAAATGCTCTCTGAAGGGATGGTTCCCACAGAGGAGAAACGGACGAAATACTTGAAGACCCTTAAGCGTGAGGCCGACCGTCTTGGACACCTTGTGAATAATGTATTGGCCTTTTCCCGATTGGAGGGTGGGCGAGGCGAGACGCAACGAGAAGAAATGACGCTGATTGATCTCTTTGAGCGGAGCAGTCGGTCCTTGCCGGATGTGGCGGATCGGGTGAATGTTCCTTTAACTCTTCACAAGGATGGCTTGCCTGAGAATCAATTGATTAAGGTTGATGCCTCAGGGGTTGAACAAATACTTGTCAACCTCGTCGACAATGCTTGTAAGTATGGTAAGAGTGAAATCGATCCACAGATAACGCTGACAATGGCTGTGAAGAACCGGGAGTTGACCTTGACGGTGAGTGACAATGGACCGGGTGTTCTCAAGTCGGATCGGCGACGAATCTTTACTCCATTTTTTAAATCGGCGACGGAGGCGGCGCATTCGGCTCCAGGTGTAGGCTTGGGGCTCGCGTTGAGTCAGCGCCTAGCCAAGCAAATGGGCGGGCGTCTCGAAATGTCAAGTAAGGACGGTGTGGGGGCCGCATTTACGCTATCATTGCCGCTTTAATTCTCCCGCGGGAACGGACCAGCCTCGGCGATGAAGAATATCCGATTGTTTGCATTGAGCCTTCTCATTTTCTGTCTCTTCATCGAAGAAGCAGCGCAGGCTCAGTCCAGAACCCCCATCCTTAAGAAAAGCTTCTCTGAGGGTCACGCTTTAAGCGCTCTCCCTGAGCAGATCAAACGCTTTCATTGGCCTAAAGAGATTCTCACGCAAAAAGATGCGACCTATAAGATCGCAAAGGAACGCTTCAATGTTTACGTTCCAAAGAGCTACAAGCGTTCGAAGAAGAAATATGGCCTGTTCATATGGATCGCGCCAAGCCACGACGGTCGACCGCCCCCGATTTGGCGCAGCCGCTTTGATAAATTGAAATTGATTGCTATCGGCGCGGATCGCTCGGGGAATGAACGGAAGACGCCAGTGAGAATTGGCCTGGCGCTCGATGCTGTTCACAACGCGACGCGGCAATATCGAATTGACAGCGATCGGGTCTACGTCGGCGGATTCTCTGGTGGGGGCCGGGTTTCGACCTTCTT
>JARGOJ010001013.1:1171-3384 GCA_029210225.1 Planctomycetota bacterium | reverse complement strand
TTCCCCAGAAGTTAAAGGCGAATCAATGCCTCTATGTGAAAGAGCTTGGGGCGCCCTTCTCCGAGATTTATGGCGACCGCATCATCATGGTACGGGCCGACAATATTGCCGATGTTAGCGAAGCCATCCGCATCGTTGAAAAAGGTCCCTCCTAACTCGTCCTTCCTCTCTGCCGAACCCCGAAGGCAATGTCACACAAAAGTGTACAGATCTCGACACCTGAAGCATTCCTGAAACCTATTCGAACCGTACTAACAAGCTCAGGAACTTAATAACCAAGCCCCTCAGACGCCTGCATCTCAAAGAAAAAAAGCGTTCCAGCCTCTCAGAGCCTCACGAAAACACCTTGCACAGCTCGCTCCTGTGACATTAGGAATACAAATTGCATCTCTCTAGGGCCGCCATGGATGCTTAGAAGCTATGGCGGAAGAAATTTGGGTATATCAGAGTGAGAGAGATATCAATGAGAGATTGTAAGTTTCCTTGTCAGCGGTTCTCAACGGCGTTCCTGCTATCACTATCCATGGGGCTCATTGTGGTAGCGGGGGGTCCTCGGGAGCAAACACCTCAACCGCCGGACCAGCAGCGGCCCCGACAGCCGCCCCGAGCACCCCGGCTCCGAGTACACCGACAACTCCACCTAGCACCGGAACCACTCCTCCAGCAAGCACTGGGCAAAGCTTTCATATTGACCCAGCCAACGGCTCCCCTCAGGGGGACGGCAGCGCGGCCAATCCATGGCAAACTCTCGAAGCTGTCATTGCGCGGGGTGACCTCTCTCAGGTCCAGCCAGGCGATCAGGTCTTGCTTCACAATGGATATCATGGGGAGGCGAGCTTTTCGGGTCAGAACACCGACTTTATTACCATCGCGGCCGCCCCCGGGGAGAAGCCTCAGCTAGGGCGCTTGGAGATTCGTGAAGGAGAGAAATGGAAGCTTGTGGGATTGACTGTGAGTCCATCCTTTACGAGCGCAGGTTATAGCGGAAGCATTGTCACCCTTGGAGAGCGGGGTCCGTCGACGGATCTCATCCTTGAAGATTGCTATATCTATTCGGCCTTGAGTAATCTCTCATGGAGCTTGCAAGACTGGATCGATACAAACAATGGAGTCAATCTAGGGCGCCATGGCACGGGACTCACTGCGCGGAACAATCACATTCTCAATACTCGTTTTGCCCTCAGCATTTCATCTTTTGATTCTTTGGCGGAAGGGAACATCATTGAGAACTTCTCCGGAGATGGTATTCGCGCCACTCGGGATGGCATTACGGTTCAGTACAACATCATTAAAAACGCTTACGCCAGTGAAACAGCCGGGGATGCGAACCACGATGATGGCATTCAGTGCTTCCTCTTCAATGTCGGCACCGGGACTCTTCGTCGGCTCACTATACGTGGCAACATCATTAACAATCGCGAAGATCCTCAGCAGCTCTTTCCAAGCCCGCTTCAAGGCATTGGATTCTTTGATGGCCCGCTCGTTGATTTCCTTATTGAAGACAATGTCATAGAGACCGATCACTGGCATGGCATTTCCCTGTATGACGCGCAGAACAGCGTCATTTCAGGAAACGTCGTCGACACTCTTTGGAATACTCAGCGCCAGCCTTGGATTAAGCTTGGAGAGAAGAACAACCTGGCCAATGGGAATACTGTTCGTAACAACTACGCCCGCAGCTTTCACTTATCTAGTGACAGCAACGTGAGCGCGAGTAACAATCTCGTGGTCACCGCTGCTGTTCGTATAGCTCAACAGCAAGCGCTCTTAGGGACCATCACTCAGCAGTTCGGAAAGAGCCACCCGGTGAGCAACACGACCCGATAGCGCCAGCGCATAGCGCTCATTGGAGTTTGTTTTTCGAATTCCAATGAGCTTGAATCACTCAATTTCGATAGGTCGCCAAGTTTTCCCTTCCAAAGTCCATGTCGAGTTTTCCTCGATATAGTCACTTGTGCCCCAATATTTGACTCGGCAAATTACTGTTCCACTTGTGCCCTCAACAGAAACTTCAATCGAGGACGACAAATAGCCCTTGATGGCAGGTTCAACAATCCCGTATTTCTTGCTCCCAGCGTCAATACGCCTCGTTGAGAGACCGTCTTCTCTATCACTACAAGCTCCACATTTTTTTGCTCCTCGCCCAGCACAGCTGTCGCAGCGTCTATTTGCAACACCACCACCTCTTCCTGCCGTGATCACGGTCACTGAAC